>CAMDOY010000366.1 GCA_945903655.1 Rhizobium sp. Q54
ATGTGGTGTCGCACGAGTGCCTGTCTGAGGATGCGACCCTGTTCTTCGCGAGCGACCGGGAGGTGCTGCGGCGGCTGGATCTGTTGGTCGAAGAGCGCGTGAACGCAAAGGACATGAAAGCGTGAAAATGGGGAAGAACGCCGTGATGACTGTTTCGCGCAGAAGCGCGCTCGCCGCCGCCTTGCTGCTGGCGCCTGCGGGCGCAGCCTTCGCCGACCCCATCCAGGACTTTTACACCGGCAAGACCATTAATATCATCGTGAGCACCGGCCCGGGAAACATCTTTGATTCCACCGCGCGCTTGCTCGCCAAACATATGCCGCGTTTCATCCCCGGCTCCCCCTCCATCGTGGCGCGCAACATGACGGGCGCGGGCCATATGCGCGCCACCCAGTTCATGTTCACCCAGGCGCCGCGTGACGGGACCTATCTGGGCATCGTCAACAATGGCATTCCCCTCGAGCAACTGGTCAACGGCCCCTCCGTGCGTTTTGATGTGCGCAAGTTCAACTGGATTGGGTCAGCCGGTCTCAGCAATCTCCTGACCATGGCCTGGCACACCACCGGCGTGAAGACCATTGAGGATGTAAAGACCAGGGAAGTGATTGCAGGCGCGACGGGCGTCAGTTCCAACGGGTTCCTTTACGCCAATGTCATGAATGTTCTGTTCGGAACGAAGTTCAAGATCGTGTCGGGCTATGGCACGAGCGCGGAGGCGGATCTCGCCATGGAGCGCGGCGAGGTGAGCGCGCGCGCAGGCTTCAGCCTTTCCGCCGTGCAACTGGAGCACCCGGACTGGATCCGCGACAAGAAGGTGAACGTGCTCTTCCAGACCGGCCTCAAGCGCGAGGCGAGCCTGCCAGACGTGCCGTTGATGCATGAACTCGCCAGGACCAATGAGCATCGCGAAGCCCTCATGCTGCTGTCCGCATCGGTCGGGCTTGGGCGACCCTTCTTCATGCCGCCGGATGTGCCCGCTGATCGCGTCGCCGCCATGCGCAGGGCTTTTGACGCCACGATGGCGGACCCTGAGTTCCTGAAAGAGGCCGAGTTGGTCAATCTGGACATCCGCTATATGAGCGGCGCGCGCCTCAGCGAACTCGTGAACAGCATCGTCGATGCGCCGGAGGCCGTCGCCGAGAAGGTGCGCTCCGCCTATGGCCGCGAGGCGGGCGCTCCGCCCTGACGCCAACATTTCCGGGCCGCGAACCACGGCCCCTGCAGGACATTCAAAGCTTATGAAAAACCCTGTCATCCAGACGCCGGTGCTCATTGTCGGCGGGGGCTCGGTGGGCCTCGCCACCGCCATCGAGCTGGGCTCACGCAACATCCCCTGCTTCGTGATGGAGCAGAGCGACCGCCCCGCCGAGCATCCGCGCGCCACCGCGCTCAATGCGCGCTCCATGGAGTTCATGCGCCGCTGGGGCCTTGGTGACGCCATTCGCGCCGCCGCTGCGCCGCCAGACTTCCCCCACACCGCGCTCTATTGCACGGGCCTCAACGGCTTCGAGATCGCCAAGGTGGAGCGGCCCGACCATGGCGGCTCGCGCGCCTCTTCCGTGAGCCCCGAAGGCGCGCAGCGCTGTAACCAGATCTGGACTGACCCGATCCTGCGCGATGGCGCCACCAGCTTCGACTGTGTCGATCTGCGTTTCCGCTGGAAGTTCGAAGCGCTGGAGCAGACAGACGATCTCGTGCGCGTCACCGCCCTCGATCTCGCCCGCGATGAGCGCCATGTGATCGAGGCGCAATATGTGGTGGATTGCACCGGCGCCCATACGCCCATCCGCCGCGCCTTGGGCGTGGCGCTGAATGGCGGGGAGGGCATGACCTATCAGGTCAGCGCCTATGTGCGCGCGCCCAACCTGTGGGATCATCACGCCATGGGCAAGGCGGCGTTGATCAACTTCGTGGGGCCCGGCGGCATCTGGCGCAATCTGGTGTCGCTCGATGGGCGCCAACTCTATCGCTTCGGCCTGCGGGGCAAGGAGTTCTACGATAACCCCGAGGCCATCGACGTGCCCAAACTGTTCCGCGAAGTGGCGGGCGAAAAGGCGCCCTTCGAGGTGATTTCCGTGGGCCGCTGGACGGCGCGCAATGTGGTTGCGGATCGTTATCAGGTGGGCCGCGTGTTCTTTGCGGGCGACGCCGCGCATCTGAACCATCCCGCCTCCGGCCTCGGCCTCAACACGGGCCTTGGCGACGCCACCAACATCGGCTGGAAGCTCGCCGCCACCCTGTCGGGCTGGGGCGGGGCGGGGCTGCTGCCCTCCTATGAGGCCGAGCGTCGGCCCATCGCCGCGCGCAATGTCGCCCATGCCGAGCGCATGAACAAGAATAATCGCGGCCAGAAGCCGCCTGCGGAAATCGTCGACGATACGCCTGAAGGCGCGCAGGCCCGCAAGGACATGGGCGAGCGCATCGCGGCGGCGCTGAAGCAGAAGTTTGTCACCGATGGGCTGGCGCTGGCCATGCAGACCGGCGAGGATCCGGCGCCGCCCGAGAGCATCAGCGACTATATCCCCTCGACCTATCCCGGCGTGCGCGCACCGCACGCCTGGCTGTCGCAGGATCGCTCCACCCTCGATCTCTTCGGCGATGGCTTCACGCTGCTGGCTTTTGCGCAGGACAACGAGCCTCCCGCGCGCCTGCAGGCGGCTTTCGCAAAGCGCGGCGTCCCCCTGCGGGTGGAGGCGCTGGCTGATCCCGCCGTGCGCGCCCTCTATGAGCGCGACTTCGTGCTGGTGCGTCCCGATGGCCATGTGGCCTGGCGGGGCGATGGGGCGCCTGCTGACCCGCTCTCCATCGTTGATCGCCTGCGCGGCGCCGCCTGACGATCCCTAGAGTCACATTCCAGAGGTTGGGACATCCCATGAGCAAGAAACCCGTCGTCATCGATTTCCATGCCCATTCCATGACGCAAGAGGTGTTCGATGCCACTTACGATCTCTCCGTGCTCGGCCAGATCCGCGCGCAGGCGGGCGGCGCCGTGCGGCCGCTGCCCGAGAAACTGCTGCAGCGCATGATCAACCTTGATCTGCGCCTTGCGGATATGGACGCCATGGGCGTCGATATTCAGGTGGTGAGCCCGAACATCCTGCATCAATGCACCTATGCGGTGGATCCCGCCGAGGGCCTGCGGCTGGAGCGGCTCAACAATGACTACATGGCCGAGATGGTCGCCAAGGCGCCGGACCGGCTGATCGGCATCGCCTCCGTGCCCCTGCAGGACGCAGACCTCGCCATCAAGGAGCTGGAGCGCGCGGTTCTCGACCTCAAGCTCAAGGGAGTCGTCGTTGCCTCGCGGGTGAACGAGATGGAGCTGGGCGACCCGGCCCTGCGGCCCTTCTGGAAGCGGGCGGAGGCCCTGCAGGTGCCCGTCTTCGTGCATCCGGCCGGGAATCCCGACCCGCGCCTGCGCCGCCACAGCCTGCTCATTTCGCTGGGCCAGCCGCTGGAGGAGGCCTATGCGCAGACCTCGCTGATCTATGACGGGGTGCTGGACGATTGCCCAAATCTGAAGATCGCCTTCGCCCATGGCGGCGGCTTCATTCCCTATTATGCGGGTCGTTTCGACTGGATCTACCGCCGGGGCTCCACGCCCCAGCTCAAGCATGATTTCAGCACCTATCTGAAATCCTTTTATTACGAGACCGTGCTGTTCAACATTGACGTGCTGGAGTTTCTGGCGACGAAGGTGGATTCCTCGAAGATCATGCTGGGGTCCGATTTCCCCTTCGGCGAGACCCATCCGGTGGAATTCGTGATGAGCTCGAGGGTGCTCTCGGACGAGGTGAAGGCGGATATTCTGGGCGCCAATGCAGCGAAATTTCTGGGGGTGAGCCTGTAGAAACCCTTTCTTGAGGCTTTTGCGCGATCGTGACGGTGTTCAAATTGAACCGAGTCTGTCATTCGACCGTAGTGTAAGAATCAGATTAATAAGGAAAACTTATCGAGGCGCTGTGAGAGCGCCCCGGTGATTGGCCGCTGCTTGGCTTTTCAGGCTTCGGCGCAGGAAAGACAGAGCCGAGATGAAGTCCCCCATGAGCATGGCCTTGACCCGTCGCC
>CAMDOY010000367.1 GCA_945903655.1 Rhizobium sp. Q54
GCATTGCTTGGTGCGCCGCGCCAGCGCCGAGGCGGTGACCACGGGCGAGGGCATGAGGCCATAGGCGGTCTGGTGATGCTCGTTCACCGCCACGCCGTCAAAGCCCAGTTCGTCCGCCAGCTCCAGCTCGTCGAGATAGCGGTTGTAGAGGGCGTGGCCTTTCACGGGGTCGAAATAGCTGTTGGGCAGCAGCACCCAGGCGCTACGGAACTTGTCCTTCACGCTCAGATCAATGTCCGCATAGGACATGAGGTTGAAGCTGGTGATCTTCATCGCGCGCCCTCTTTCGCCTTGCTCAGCCCTTGAGGAAATCCTGCAACAGCGCGCCCACCTGCGCCCGCTGCTCCACATGGGGCAGATGGCCGGCATGGGCGATCTTCACCAGCTTCGCCGCAGGCATGAAGCCCGCGAAAGCATCGGCATAAACCGGCGGGATGATGCGGTCCGTGTCGCCCCACAGGATCATCACGGGCTTGTGGACGCGGTGCAGCCAGCGCTCCAGACGCGGGTTGTAGAGGCGCGGGTTCCAGCCAAGGCGCGCGCTGGCGATGCGGTTAAGGATCGCCTGGCTCTGGTGCTTGCTCACCATGGCCCGCGCGGCGGCCTGCGCGCCCAATTCGGGGTCCGCATAGGCGATGCGCGCCTGCTCGTCGGGATCAATCATGTAGATGTCTGCCTTGGGCGAGCCCTTCACATGGATGCCCGCCGGGGCGATCAGGGCGAGGGAGCGGATGCGCTCGCAGGAGCGCACGGCCATCTCCAGCCCGGCCCAGGCGCCCAGGGAATGGCCGACCACGCGCACGCCGCGCAGGTCCATCTGTTCCAGCATGTCCATGAGGAGATAGGCCACATCGGAAATGTCATCAACGAAGGGCGGCGCCTCGGAGAGGCCGAAGCCCGGGAGATCGGGCACGATCACGTCATAGCTCTTTGCGAGATCGTCGAGAATTTCGGGCCATTCGGGCAGGCCGTCGGCGCCATGCAGGAACAGCAGGGGCTCCCCCGCGCCGCCACGCTTGAGCGCAACCTTCGCCCCGTTCACCGTGATCGTCTGTGCGACGAAGTCCATTGGCCGTTTCCTCGATTTGCTGCTTGTGGTCTGTGCGCCCGGAGCCTTACGGTAGGCCCTTGCGCGTCGACGCTCAAGTAGCGCAAGAGTGGCGATCAAGTCCACGGTGAAAAACGGACTTTCTGGGGGAGTGCATATGCTCGAAGGCGTCAGGGTTGTCGAACTTGGCAATTTCATCACAGGCCCGCTGGCGGCCATGATGCTCGCCGATCTCGGCGCCGAGGTGATCAAGGTGGAGCGTCCCGAGGGCGATCCCTTCCGGCGCGGCCATGGTTCGACCTATGGGCCCGCCTTCGTCGCCTACAACCGCAACAAGAAGAGCGTCGTCATCGACACGGGCTCGGCTTCTGGCTGCGCGGATCTGCTGGCCCTCATCGACACCGCCGATGTGCTCATCGACAATTTCCGCCCCGGCGTGATCGAAAAGCTGGGGCTTGCGCCGGATGTGCTGCGCGCGCGCAATCCCCGCCTCATCCAGTGCTCCATCACGGGCTTTGGCGCCAAGGGGCCCTATCGCGACCGGCCGGCTTTCGACACTGTGGGGCAGGCTTTGAGCGGCGTCGCGAGTTTCCTCATCGAGCCTGACGCGCCGGAGTCCTTCGGGCCGACGGTCGCCGACAACGCGACCGGCATGTATGCGGCCTATGGGGTGATGGGCGCGCTGGTGGAGCGCGGGCGCACCGGGCTGGGGCGGCGCATCGAGGTGAATATGCTCGAAAGCGCCATGGCCTTCATTCAGGACGCTTATACCAACTACACCATGGCGGGCATCGTGGGCTCGAAATATTCGCGCATCGTGCGGTCGCAATGTTTCGCCTTCCGCTGCGCCGATGATCGGCTGATCGGCATTCATCTGTCGACCACGGAAAAGTTCTGGCAGGAGCTGGTCGAGGCCTTGGGCGCCACGGAACTGTTAGCGGACGAGCGCTTCCGTACCCATCAAACCCGCGTTGGCCATTATCATCTGTTGAAGGATCTGCTGGGCGCGCGTTTCCTCACCCGCCCGCGCGGCGAATGGATGGCGCTGCTGGACCAGAGCGACGTGCCCTTCTCGCCCATTCATAACGTGCAGGAGGCGCTGGAGGACCCGCAGGTCGTGGCCCTTGGCGTGGCGGTGGAGATGGAGCATCCGCAGATGGGCAAGGTGACGTCAGTCGCCTGTCCGTTGCTGGTGGATGGCGCGCGACCCCTGGCGCAGATGCAGGCGCCGCCGACGATTGGCGAGCATACGCAGGAGGTGTTGGGGGCTTTGGGGAGGGGGTAGTTTTGCGGCAGTCGGCAGTCGGCATTAGGCAGTCGAAGCAGGTTGCGGCCTCTTGACTAATACCTAACCGTCTTCCTCCTAATTCCGACTGCCGACTGCCGACTGTCGACTGCCTAATGCCGAACTACTTGCCCGCCACCGCCTTGTCATAAATCGCCGTGTCCACATAGCGCGACATTGGCCCCATCTTCTTCAGCGGTTCGCCATAGGTCTCGCGGATCTTCAGCACGGTTTCAATGGCCTTGGGGTTGATCGCGCCGCGCGGGTTCAGGCCGCCGGGACCAATGAGGCGCTTGTAGAGTTTCTCGGCCTCCGCGTCGGTGAGCCCCTTGGCGTATTTCTTCAGCACTTCGATGGCGTCCGCCTTGTTGGCGAAGACATGCTCCTGCGCCTTCGACATGGCGCGGGCGAAGAAGATGAGGTCGGCCTCCTTCTCGGCGGCGTAGGGGCGGCGGGTGACGAAGGCCGTGCCCTGATAGGCGCCCAGCTCCTGCGCCGCGTCGGCGAGCATGCGATAGCCCTCGCGCTCCACCGCCATATCCTGCGGCGAGCCGATGATGGCGGCCACCGCCTTTTCGCCGCGCATGGCCTCTATGCGCTTGTCCGTATTGCCCACGGAAATCGCCTTGTAATCCCTGTCGTACTCCAGCCCACCCATGTCCTTGAGGATCTGGTAGAGCACGATTCCATAGCCTGATTTCAAGGCGTCGACGGCGACGGTCTTGCCCTTGATGTCGGCGTAGCCCTTGATCTCCGGGCGCACCATCAGCGTGTTCATGCCGCCATGGCCGCCCATGAAGGCGAACATGTCGAAGGGGCCGGGCAGGGGAATGTCGCTCTGCCCCTCCGCATAGGCCACGATATTGTCGAAGGCCGTGCTGATGACGTCATATTTGCCCGCATAGAAATCGCGGATCTGCTCCACCGAGCCATTGGTGGTGGCGAAGGTGAGCTTGACGCCCTCCTTCTCCATGAAGCCCTTTTCCTGGGCCATCCAGATCGGCAGATTGGTCGCCCCGCCAAAGCTCAGCAACCGTATTTCGCCCGCCTGCGCGCCGCTCACAACCGTGAGCGCCAACGCGCACAGGCTCAGTCCGCGCTTGATCAATCCGCGCATGCGTCCCTCCCTTTTTTGTTTTTACGGATAGCCGGGGAATGTGCCGAAGGAGCCAAAACCCCACTGGCTGCGCAGGGTGTCCTTGGGCCAGACCTTGGGCCGCAGGGGGCGCTCTTCGTGCCAGGGGCGCGGCTCCCAATAGCCGAGCTCCTCGTCCTTCATCAGATCCATTTCGGCGAAGAGCTCCACGCGGATCTCGTCGGGATTGCGATGATAGGCGGCGATGTTGTGGCCGACCACATGGCGCAGCGGACCCCAGACCAGCTGCACCTTCTTCTTCGTGAGATAATCGCAGGCCTGATGGATGTCGCCCCAATCGCGCAGCTCGAAGGCGATGTGATGCAGGCGCTCGGTCTCGTAGCGGGTGAAGTTGATGGTGTGGTGATCGACGCCGCAGCGCAGGAAGGAGAAGTGATCGCCCATCCAGTCCGACACGCGGAAGCCCAGGATGTCGCAATAGAATGCGGTGATCTTCTGCACGTCATGGACGCGATAGGCCACATGGCCGAATTTCAGGGGATTGACGCCCTGTTCGGAGCCGTCGTCGGGCGCGAAGTCATATTCGGCGAAGACCTCGACCAGCGTGCCCTTGGGGTCGCGGAAGGCGATG
>CAMDOY010000368.1 GCA_945903655.1 Rhizobium sp. Q54
AGACGTCGCTGTTGCGGGGTCTTCAGGGCGTTGTGAGGCCTGCAGGGGGGCGGATCCTGTTCAAGGGAACGGATATCACCTACGCCAATTCTTCCCGCCGGGTTGAGAGTGGCATGATGCTTGTGCCCGAGGGACGGCAAATCTTCGTAAGCATGACGGTGCACGACAACCTGCTCATGGGCGCCTATCTTCGTGATGACAAGCTGGTTGCCCAAGACGTGGACGCCATCTATGAGCGTTTCCCCAATCTTGGAGAGCGTCGGCATATGAAGGCGAGCGTTCTGTCTGGAGGCGAGCAGCAAATGCTCGCCATTGGCCGCGCGCTTGTGGGGCGCCCCAGCCTTATCATGCTGGACGAGCCATCGCTCGGTTTGTCGCCCCTGTTCGTCGGGCGTCTGTTCGATCTCATCAGGGAGTTGAACCGCGAAGGCATGGGGATTTTGCTTGTGGAGCAGAACACGCATATGGCCCTTGAGATCGCAAGCCGTGGTTATGTGCTTGAACTTGGATCGGTCGTGCTTGAGGGCGACGCGAAGACGCTCGGAGGAGACGCTGCGCTGACCGAGGCTTATCTTGGCGGCTGACGCCGTTTTATGGGTGCTGCGTCCCGCTGGTGGGCCGCAGCTAATGATGTGGTGAGGGGAGAGCAGGAAATGAAATATATCAATCTTCCGATGGTCGCGGCTTCCATGTTGTGCTTGTCTCTGGCGCCGGCGATGGCGCAAGGAACGATCAAGCTTGGGAACATTGTGGTAGGCGCAGGTGTGCTCAAAGGTCCGGGCGAGCCGAGCATCGCAGCGGTCGATATCGCCGTCGAAAAGATCAACGCCGCTGGCGGCGTCAACGGCAAGAAGATCGAGATCATTCGCTTCGACACGGGGTCGGACGCGAAGCAGGCTTCGGTCGGCGCGCGCAAGCTCATTCAGGACGACAATGTGCTCGCCGTGATCGGCCCGTTCTCGTCGGGCGAGTCCGCCGTCGCCCTGAACGACGCCGAGCGCCTGAAGACATTGATGATGCCGACATCAGCCTCGGCGCCCGGCGTCACTGATGGCCGTCGCTATGGGTGGCGTCTGACGGAGGATGAGGCGACCCAGTTCGGTCGCTTGATCAAGTCGCTCAAATCGAAGGGCGTCAAGTCCGACACTGCGGAGATCATCTACATCTCCGATGAGGTCGTCTCCAACAGCGCGGGCACCAAGCTGTATCCAGAGTTGCTGGGCGCGGCGGGCATCAAGCATGGATCGCCCATAGCTGTGCAGTACAAGAGCTTCGACATGTCGGCCCAGGCCGCCAAGATCGTGCAGAGCAATCCTGATCTGGTGGCCCTCGCAGCCTTGCCGGATTCCGCTTCAAAGGTTGTGAAGGAATTGCGGCGCCAAGGCTACAAGGGTCGCATCATCGGGTCCCAGATATTCGCGGATCCCAATGTCGGCGAATTGATGGGCCCTGATGGCGACGGCACGATGTTCGTGTCGGGCTTCTGGAAGAACCGCACGCCTGAGGCCAAGGCGTTTGACGACAAGCTCGTTGAAACGACGAAGGCGCGCGGCATCCATCGTCTGGGCGCCCACCATGCTGACGCGCAGGCCTATGATACCGTGTTCCTGGTCAAGCAATTGCTTGAAAAGACGGGCGCAACAGGAGAGCCGGCGAAGCTCGCCGCAGAGCGTGAGGCCCTGGTGAACGCCATGGAAGGCATTCGCTTCAATGGGATTCTGGGCACCAACATCTGCTTCGTCGGGCACGACGCCGAGTTGCCCGGTTACATCATCGAGCTCAAGGGCTCCACCTGGAACAAGTTCGACGAAGCCCCCGCCAATCCCTGCTGAGTTGAAGCTTGCAGGCCTAGGCGCCTGCTATCAAACAATCCCTTGCGCGCCCAAACTTCAGGTGCGCGCAAGGGCTAAACCATATTTTTGCTGGCTGTAGTTCCTATTTGTTGAGCGCCTTTATAAAATCCTCAACGCTCATCACTTTCGCCACCGGTCGCAGCGCATCAATCGAAACGCGGTGCACTTCTGGCGAGAAGGCCGCGCAACCGTTCGACAAAACCGTGACCTCGATGTCGCGCACATGGGCGTCGCGCACGGTTGAGGCCACGCCACCATTGGTGACGATGCCGCCCACCACGAGATGCGTGATCTCCAGCTTGCGCAGCAGCCAATCCAGCCGCGTCATGTAGAAGGCGGAATAGGCCAGTTTTTCAATGCTGGCGTCCACCGGCTGCAGTTCATCCACCACCGCCTGTCCCCAGGAGCCCGGCGCGAAATCGCCGCACGTGAGGAAGGGACGCATCTGCTTGAGATGAGGCGAGATGATGGGCTCGCCGCCGCGTCCCGGCACAAGGGTGAAAAGCGTGGCGATCACGACGCCGCCGTTGGCGCGGAAGGCCTGCGCCAATGGAGCGAGGCGTGCGGGCAGGGCGGCGATGTCTGCGCAGCCCTGACCGCCGCGCCCATAGGCGCCCTGCGGATGCAGGAAATCATTTTGCAGATCGACCAGCAGCAGGGCCGTGTTCGTCAGGTCCACGCTCATCGTTCGCCCTCTTCGTAGCGTTTGCCGCGCGCGAGAATCCCGGCTGTGCCGAGCAATCCGTTCAGCCCCTCGAAATCGAACATGCGGTCGCGGAAGGCGTTGGACTGCCCATCGCGCGCCAGCGTCCCGTAAAAATCCTGCGCAGCGCGGGCGAGCGCGCGCACGATGCCCCCGGGAAAGATCACCAGCGAGAAGCCCAGAGCCTCCAGCGCGCTGGCGGAGAGCACGGGCGTGCGCCCGCCCTCCACCATATTGGCCATCAGGGGAATGCGCCCCTCGCCCACCTTGCCCACCAGCGCCAGTTGCGCGCTGTCCTGGGGCGCTTCGATGAAGAGCATGTCGGCGCCCGCTTGCGCATAGAGCCCCGCCCGGTCGGTGGCCGCCGCAAGGCCCTCCACCGCCACCGCGTCGGTGCGGGCGATGATGAGGGTTTCGCGGTTAAGGCGCGCATCCACCGCAGCCTTGATCTTGCCGACCATCTCCTGCGGGGACACCAGCGTCTTGTCCGCCAGATGGCCGCAGCGTTTGGGGATGGACTGATCCTCCAGCTGGATGGCGCTCGCGCCGGCGCGCTCGAAGACGCGCATGGTGCGCTCGACGTTCAGCGCATTGCCATAGCCGGTGTCGGCATCGACGATCAGGGGCGTCTCGACGCGCTCGCGGATATGGGCCAGCGTATCGGCCACCTCGCTCATGGTCACGAGGCCGATGTCAGGGCGCCCAAGCTTCGTATAGGCGATGGCCGCGCCCGACAGATAGAGCGCCTCGAAACCCGCATCAGTGGCGATGGAGGCGGTGAGCGGATCGAACACGCCGGGGGCGAGCACGATTCCGCCCGTGGAGAGCCTTGCGCGCAGGCCCTGGGGCCGCTGGGAATCGGTCACGTGATGGTCTCCGCAAGAGGGTCGGGGGCGCTCGGCATGGGCTCCCAGCGCCGCTGGCTGCGCTCGCCCGCGCGCACGAGCTCCATTCGGAACCGGTAGAGATCGGGACGATAGAGCGCGCGCAGATGTTGCAGCCCCGCGCCGTCGGCGTCGAAGATGGTGCGGGTGAGGGAGATCAGGGGGGCGCCCATATCGACGCCCAGCGCCTGCGCAGCATCAGGCCCGGCCAGCTCTGCGCCGAGATCCTGGGTGGCGTGATCGACCTCGCAGCCCGCCCGCTCCAGCAGGCTCAGCAGGGGGCGGCTGGCGAGATCCTCCTGGGAGAAGGCCAAGCCGATGGCCTCTGGCACATAGGCGACCAGATAGGAAAAGGCCTGCTCGTTCAGCAGGCGGCAACGCACGGAGCGTTGCACCCTTGCGCCGCGCGGCAGGCCAAGGGCGTCGGCGACGTCAGCTGGGGCCTCCTCATAGCCAAAGCCCAGCAGGCGCACCTGCGTCGAGGCGCCCATGGCGGCCAGTTGCGACAGGGCGTCGGCCAGATCCACCGTGATGGGGGCGGGCTTGCCGCTGGCGTTCAGGAAGGTGCCCGCGCCCCGCCGCCGGTCTATGACGCCATCCTCCTCCAGGGAG
>CAMDOY010000369.1 GCA_945903655.1 Rhizobium sp. Q54
CCAGGCGCCCCTTGAGGAATCGATCCGCCTCTACGAGCGCGGCGAGGCCATCAAGAAACATTGCGACGCCCAGTTGAAGAGCGCGGAAGCGCGGATCGAGAAGATCACCCTGGGCGCCGATGGGTCGCCCAAGGGCGTGGAGCCGCTGGACGCGGAGTGACGCGACAGGTCGGCGCCGGACGGCGCGCGCTGGCCAAAGCTTCAGCCTGCGGAATGGCTCGACCCTTCCTCACCCCGAATAAAAATAATGCCAGGTCCCATCAGCCCCGATCCCGACCCGTTCCATGATCGGCAGGCCGATGTCGTTGCGCACAGCGAGGTTGGCGAAGCGCGCGCAGCGATACATGGCGAGGCGCAATTCCGGCGAGGGGTCGGGCGCCTGTTTCACCGCGAAGGCGGGCCAGACATAGGTGACGACCGGCCCGCGCGTCACCTTCGCATAGGGCTGCTCGAAGATCGCCGCCAGCAGGCGCAGTGTCTCGCGGCCCTCGCCATCGAACGAGCGCGCCTTCAGGGCCTCGATGGCCTCTGCGAAGGTGCGCACCCTCGGCGAGTTCCGGTCGCCTGCGCGGCCGAAGATGGGCGGGGTCTCGTTCCATTCGATGGGCGCGCGCAGACTTTCGATGTCGCCGTTCTCCACCGCTTCCAGAATCTTCGCCCGCATGGCCCGCACGCGCGCAGGCAGCGCCGCCAGATCGTGGATCGGGTCGGAGATGGAATCGCCAGAGGGGGGCGGGGCGCTGCGCGGCGGCTTTGACATGGCGCCATTATAGCGCAGCGCGCGCGCTTAATCCTGCAGGGCGATGTTCGCCTCTTTGATGATGCGCTGGAACTTGATGCGGTCGGCCTTGTAGAGGGCGTCCAGCGCTTCTGGTCCCTGCGCCACGGGATCGACGCCGAAGCTGAGGAAGCGGGGCGCCATATCCGGCGCCATGATCGCGGTGCGCGCCTCCTGGGCCAGCCGCTCGATGATCGGGCGCGGCGTGCCAGCGGGGGCGAAGAGGGCCATCCAGCCCGTCGATTCGAAGTTGGGCAGGCCCTGTTCCCGGATGGTGGGGATATCCGGCAGGCCCGCCATGCGCTGGGTGCTGCTGACGCCCAGGATCCGGATGATCCCGGCGTCCATCTGCTGCTTGGCCGCCACCGTGGGCACCACCGCCGCTTGCACGTCATTCGACATGAAGCCCTGGAACAGCGGCGCGTCACCACGGAAGGGCACCATGGTCATTTTCATGCTGGTCTCGCGCATGAGCAGCTCCATGGTCAGATGCAGGGAATTGCCGACCCCGGTGGAGCCATAGTTGAGATCGCCGGGCTTTGATTTCGCCAGCGCCACAAAGTCCTGAAAGCTCCTGACCGGCAAGCTCGGGAGCACGACGAAAGCTGTCGCGGTCGTGAAGAGCTGGGTGATCGGCGCAAAGTCCTTGTCGGGATTGAAGGGCAAGGTCTTGTAGATCGCTGGCGCGATGGCGTGGCCGTTGATGTTGAAGAGAATCGTATAGCCATCGGGCGCCGCTTTGGCGACCGCGTCAGCCCCGATGTTGCCGCCAGCGCCGGAGCGATTCTCGACGATGACCGGCGTTCCCATTTGCTCCTGCATCTTGGCGGCGAGAAGGCGCGCCAGCACATCCATGGCGCCGCCCGCCGCATAGGGCACGAGGATGCGGATGGGACGCGAGGGCCAGGCTTGTCCCGATGGCGCCTGAGCGGCGGCGGGCATGCAGGCGAGGCAGAGGCTGAGCAAAGCGCACGTCAAAAGCCGCAAAACAGTCATCAAGACCTCCCCCATATGGTTTGCCGCGCTCTTTCTCGGCGCGCGCAATGGAGGGAGAGACTAACCCGGCTTTGCCGTTTGGGGGAAGGCTCAGTGCTTAGAGACGATGGAGAATTCGCCCTGGCGGATCCGCTCGCCCAACCGCTCCGCGAATTGGGCCACGGCCTCCTCGCCATAGATGCTGACCAGTTCCTGAAAGGCGGCGAAGAGGGCCGCATGGGCGAAACTGTCGCTCTCGATGCCCGCCAGAATGGCTTCGGCGAAGGCTTCCGTCACATAGCCGAGCGCCACGCGGCGGTCTTCAGCCGCAGCGACGTCATCGATCTCGGAGTGGAATACCGGCGTCATCATGGCCGCAACCTAGACCTTGCGGGTCTCCGGGAACAGGCGATCTTGAATAAAGGGTTAACATGTGAGGGGCGCTGGAGGCGCTGTCCATTAACCTCCGCCGAAGCGATTGGTCACCTCGTTGGCGAGTTTGCCGCCTTCGTCCAGAAAACGCTCGATGATGATCTGCGCATTGGGCGTGCAGGCGCGGTGCAGCGTCTCATAATTGCGGAAGCCCCGATTATAGGCGCCCGCCAGCCGCTGGCGGCGGGCTTCGGTCGGGGCTTCCGCCTCCATCAGCGAGCGCATGCTGGCGCGCCATTGCTCGCCGTCCTTGTCGCCGCAGATCTCGCGCAGCCAGGACAGCGCGCCCAGGATCTCGGACAGGCGCAGCAATTGGGGCTCATAGGGCGGCGGCGGCGCCTCCTGCGCGGGCGCAGGGGGCTGCGGACGGGCGCCTGATTGGGCCAGCGCTGTCCCGGGCGCCAGCGCCAAAACCGCCAAGAGCGCGACAACAGCCAAAATCCTTGGAGGTCGCGTCATCCCAAGGTCTCGACGAGCTCAAGGCCCTTGTGGAGGATCGGCAGTAGGCCCTGGGTCAATTTCAGATCCCGGGCCTGGGTGAGGTCCGTCCAGCGCAGGCTCGGCAACTCATCGCTGGCCTGCCCATCGCCGGAGATCCAGACCCCCGCGAAGGAGGCGACGACGAAATGGCGGCGCACCTTGTCCTCCTCGTCCCGCTCGATGAATTGCGACCAGCCGGTGAAACCCAGGCTCCTGGCTCGAACGCCTGTCTCCTCAAAGAGTTCGCGCAGGGCGGCCTCCTCCAGCGTCTCGCCGGTCTCCACCACCCCGCCGGGGATGCTGTAGAGCAGATCATTGGGCGGCAGGGCGCGCGAGCCCAGCAACACGCGCTTGTCGCGAAAAACCGCGAAGCTGGCGGCCAGGAAGGGACGGACGGGATAGAGACGGGACGTGGTCATGGGCGCCCAAGGGTTGCGCGACTCTTGTCCTACGTTCCGCGCCCCGGATCAACTCTTCGCGGGCCCGCTCGCCATTCTTTTGGTTTGCACGGGGGCGCCCTTGCGTTTCCCGTGGCGGTCTCTAGCATCCGCTTCGGGCCTGGAGCCCGACAAAAAAAGGTGAGGGAAGCAAATGCCGCAGGGGATCAGGGTCGCGCTTATTTCGATGGTCGCCGCATCGCTGCACTGTGTCGGCGCCCCCAGCGCAAAGGCCCAATCGATGGAGGATGTCTATCGCGGCAAAACCGTCTCCATGGTGGTGAGTTCTTCGCCGGGCGGGGGCTATGATGCGCTCTCGCGGACCCTGGCCCGCCATCTGGGCAAGCATATTCCCGGCAATCCCACGGTGGTGGTGCGCAACATGCCGGGCGCCGGCGGCATCGTGGCGACCAGCTTCATCAACAAGATCGCGCCGCGCGATGGACTAACCATCGCTGGCGTGCAGAACAATACGCCCTTCGAGCCGCTCTTCGGCACCAAGGAGGCGGATTACGACCCCACAAAGATGACCTGGCTTGGCACCCCCTCCGTGGAGACGGGGTTGCTGATCGTCTGGCACGCCTCGCCCATCATGACCCTGGCCGACGCGCTGAAAATGGAGATGACGGCGGGCGCCTCGGGCGCCAATTCGACGCCCAGTTTCTACGCCCGCCTGCTCAATGAATTGCTGGGCACCAAGATCAAGGTGATCGCGGGCTTTCCCGGCCAGAACGAGGCCTATCTGGCCATGGAGCGTGGCGAGCTGGACAGCTATGGCGTCACCTTCTGGTCCTCGCTCACCTCCACCAAGCCCAACTGGCTGCGTGACAAGAAGATTCGCATTCTCGTGCAATATGGCCCCGAGAAGGAGACGGATCTGCCAGATGTGCCCTTCGCCCCGGACTTCATCAAGAAGGAGGAGGACCGCCTCCTGATGGAGGCCGCCTT
>CAMDOY010000370.1 GCA_945903655.1 Rhizobium sp. Q54
TACATACCCACGGACGCCCTTAACGGTGATACGGCAGTGCCAGATGGCATCCTTCACATCGTCACGCTGATAGAGCGTGATGCGGCCGTCTGCGATGGTCTGTTTGTTGTTAGCGTAGGCCATGCTGGGAGAATGTGACGAACCGAACACCCAATCAACGTTCAGCAGCATGTTTTTTCGCAAAATCTGTAAAACCCTTTCCCAGCGCCTGTAAAATGTCTGTAAAAAAATGCTGCCAGATTTTCGTTATTCCTAGCCTAGTTTTAGTTCTTTTTCCGTTCTGTACAACAGGTGTACAACAACAAAAGCCGCACTTGCGTGCGGCTTAAGTTGTTGATTTTGTTGAAGATTTCGACTTTTAGGTAGCCTGAAATCGCTAGCGCTTCGAGAACTGGAAGCTGCGACGGGCCTTCTTCTTGCCGTACTTCTTGCGCTCGACCACGCGGCTGTCGCGGGTCAGGAAGCCGCCGCGCTTCAGCACGGAGCGAAGCTCGGGCTCGAAGTAGGTCAGGGCCTTGGACAGGCCGTGGCGCACAGCGCCGGCCTGGCCGGAGAGACCGCCGCCAGCCACTGTGACCATGAGGTCATACTGGGTGGAGCGGGCGGTGATCTCGAGGGGCTGACGCAGAATCATGCGCAGCACGGGACGGGCGAAGTAGACCGTCTCGTCGCGACCATTCACCACGATCTTGCCGGAGCCCGGCTTGATCCAGACGCGGGCGACCGCGTTCTTGCGTTTGCCGGTCGCATAGGCGCGGCCGAGCTTGTCGATCTTCTGCACATACTTGGGGGCCTCGGACTCAACGGAAGCCGTGGTGGCCGCCTTCAGGTCCTGCAGCGAAGAGATTGTCTCGGCCATGATCAGGCGCTCCGCTTGTTCTTCGGGTTGAGGCTGCCGATGTCGAGGGCGACCGGCTCCTGGGCGACATGCGGATGGGCGGGGCCCTTGTAGACGCGCAGGTTGCTGAACTGCTGACGACCAAGAGGACCACGGGGAAGCATGCGCTCCACGGCCTTCTCGACGATGCGCTCAGGGAAGCGGCCTTCCATGATGAACTTGGCGCAACGCGCCTTGATGCCACCGATGAAGCCGGTGTGGTGGTAATAGACCTTCTGGTCGAGCTTGCGCCCGGTCAGAACAACCTTGTCGGCGTTGATCACGATGACATTGTCGCCGTCGTCAACATGGGGGGTGAATGAGGGCTTGTGCTTGCCGCGCAAGCGCATGGCGATGAGAGTGGCGAGGCGACCAACGACGAGCCCTTGCGCGTCGATGACAACCCACTTCTTCTCCACCTCGGCGGTTTTGGTGACAGTGGTTTTCCCGAACATGGGAGGTTTTTCCTTGAGCTGATCGGCGTGAAACAAAGCACCCACGCCGAAGGTGGCTGACTTCTAGGAGGCGCCGCCCTGGTTGTCAACGCATGTTTTCTCAAAAACCCCCAAAAACTGCCCGTATTTACGGGCTTTTCTGAATGCGGTATCCAGATACCCTATATTGGCCAGCGCTGCTCGCACATGGCTGGGATCGCCTCGATAAATCCGCCCAGGGGACCGGAGCTGAGGAGAATCACGGCCTCGTCGCCTTGCAACCCGCTTTCCAGCGCTGCGACGCCCTCCGCGCAGGAGGTGACGGGCGTGGCCCGCTGTCCCGCCGCCCGGATGCGGGCCACGATTTCGGCCTGCGTGACCTGATCGTGCGTGCCAGCCCCCTGGGAAGCGGGTTCATAGACAAGAACCTCGTCACAGCCTGCAAAGGCGTCGTCATACCAGTGCAGGGTCGCCCGGTTGCGCCAGGAGAAGGTGTGGGGCTCGAAGACCGCCACGAGCCGCCGCTCGGGAAAATGCAGCTTCATGGCCGCGATGGCGCTGCGGGCCTTGTCATAGGACGAGCCGAAGCCCTCATAAATGGGCACGTTGGTGCGCAGCGACTTGCGATCAAGGCGGCGCCGGATGCCCAGGAAGGAGCCCATGGCGCGGGCATAATCGGCGGCGCTCACCAGCCCGCGCGTCAGCACGAAGGCGCCGACCCCCACCATGTTTTCGATATTGTGCAGGCCGAGCTGTCCGGTCTCGACCTCCACCATGGCGACGCCCTTGTGCGTCAGGGTGAAGCGGCTCCGCTCCCCAAGCCTGATGTCGCGCGCCTGCCACTCCCCCTGATCCACGCCAAAGGTGGTCACGGGGCGCTTAACTGCTTCGAGGAAGCGGCGGCTCAATTCGCCGCTCAAGGCCGCCATCACCAGCGCCTCGGGCGCTGTCAGGTCCATGAGCTGGTGGAAGGGCGCCAGATAGGACTCCACGGTGGGAAAGACATTCACATGGTCATGGGCCAGCGGCGTCAGGATCAGGTGCGCCGGGTTGTAATGGAGGAATTTCGAGCGGTCGTCGGTGTTGGAGGAGGGATATTCGTCGCCCTCCAGCAAGAAGAGCTCCCCCTGCCCCACATGCCAGGCCCTGGGGGGCGAGAGGGGCGCTGCGCCGATCATGAAGGAGGGGTCCAGCCCCGCCTCCAGCAGGCAATGGGACAGCAGGGAGACGCTGGTGGTCTTGCCGAAGCTGCCCGCCATGACCACGGGCGTCCGGTCCTTCGACAGCAGGCCCAGCACCTGCGCGAAGGAGAGAATGGCGGGGCGCACGGGCCCCTGCCCCGCCGCCCGCGCGAAGGCCTCGGCGACCTCGGCGTTGCTTTCGGGGACCAGCCGCGCATTCTTGCCGATGACGATGAGATCGGCGTCAGCGGGGATATTGGTGGCGCCATAGGGCACGCGGCAATCCAGCCGCTCCGCCGCCAGCACCTGGGAAATCGGGGGGTAGATCGCCTCGTCGGAGCCGGTCACGGCCACGCCGCTGTCGCGCAGCAGCAGGGCCGTAGCGCTCATGCCCACGCCCGCGATGCCGATGAAATGCGCCTTACGATAAGGAAAAGAGCTCATGCGATCCTCGCCGGGCCCGAATCATAAGCCCGTGGAACATCATAGCCGAGCTGGGCCTTGCTGCCCCGCTCAGCAGCAGCTGCATTCGGCGAAGTCGTCATGGATGAGCGCGCTTTTCATCCACCAGGGCGGCAGATCGTCCTCGGAGACCTCGGCCAGGGACTTGAAGACCTTGAACTGGCGGCGCTTGCCATCCTCGCACCAGAAGGCGATGACAGTTTCCAGCGGCGGGCAGCCCGGCAGCTGGCACTCGATCTGGCTGATCATGATGGCGTCGTCGTCGCCAAGCCGGAAATGGGCGCGCACGACATCCTTCAGCCCCCGGGTGATCCCGGCGGCGTCTGGGCGCTTCTTCCGGAAGGGTCCGGCCGTGGTCATGCAGGTGGCTCCCGCCCCAAAGGCGGGGCGCGCCGCTCCATAGACCCAGCGGCGCAGGGCGGCAAGCCAAATGCGGCGCCTGCGAAATTGCGCTTGAACGATTCACGGAGTACCAAGGCTTCAGCCTCACCCCGCGACAGGAGATCCCATTGGTAGAGAAAGTCCTCGCAGCCGTCCGCACGGCCCCCAGCAAGACCGAAATCCGCGAATATCCCATGCCGGAGATCGCCGACGACGCCGCCCTCATGAAGATGGAAGTCGCGGGCATCTGCGGCACGGATGTGAAGCTCTACGCCCATCCCCCGATGACCGCCCCCTGCATTATGGGCCACGAGAACATCGGCTATATCGCCAAGTGCGGCAAGGAATTCACCCGCCGCAAGGGCTTCAAGGAAGGCGACCTCGTCTTCGTCGAGCACTATGTCATGTGCGGCAAGTGCGAGCATTGCCATGCGGGCCAGTATCGCCATTGCGAAAACACCGACTGGCGCAACAACCCCGAGTCCATCCGCTACGGCTACACCTCGGCCGAGCGCGCGCCCCATCTGTTCGGCGGCTTCGCCCAATATGTCTACCTGCCGTGGAACGCGGTGCTGCATCATGTGCCCAAGGGCGTGAGCCCGGAACTGGCGGGCCTCGTGACCCCCATGGCCAACGGCATCGAATGGTCCCTCTTCGAGGGCAAGGTTGGCTATAACAGCACCGTGCTGATCCAGGGCCCCGGCCAGCAGGGCCT
>CAMDOY010000371.1 GCA_945903655.1 Rhizobium sp. Q54
GAAGGCGCTGCTGCGCAAGGCCTCGGAACGAACCGTCGAGGGATTGTGGAACGCCATCGGCGCAATGATCTCCCAGTTCGCCCCACAAGAATGCGCCAACTATTTCACCGCCGCAGGATACGATGCAATCTGATGGGAAACCGCTCTAAAGGAGTAGAATTTTTTTCTAAAATATCAAACAAATGTAAAATGTCTTCTGCTATCTCGTCGGTTATTTCTTCCTCTGGAAAAAAGCAACCAGCTTCTACATTACTATTCCAAGCCTTCCCGGTAAGATTTGCTGAACCAATATAGATTCCGACTCCACGCCACCAAATTACCTTTGCATGGTGATGTTTCACGAGTTTGCAGACATAGCGATCCGATCGTCGACTCAGAAAGCGCTGCAAAATTGGAACGCTCACGGCAACATCATCGTCAAGCCGTCCATAAAAGGTCAGACGAATGTTGTTGGTCCAGCACCATTCAAAGAGTAATGTTTCGTCAGTCGCATATGCAACTGCAGCGATCACCTCATTGGTGTCGGAAGCTGCATTCACAGTAATATTCCTCAAATAGTCGCCGTTAATGCCACCTAGAATTAATCTCATAGACATTCCCCCCAAAAGGCAATCAAGCGGAATTTTCTTTTTGCAATCTTGCAAATTTTCGTAAAAACTTACAAAGTCACATGCCGGTGTCAATCAAAAATTTAACTCACGGCCTCCCCACCAACCGCTCCCCATCCGCCCGAAACAGCTTCCTCGCCTCGTCGCGACTATAAAACATATGCCCGCCCGCATAGGTCTCAAAGCGCAGGCGCTCGGCTGAGCCTGTCAGGAAAATCTGGTCCAGCACCATGCGTGTTTCGAAGAAGGGGGTCACGAGGTCGGTGAGGCCGTGGGCCACCAGCACGCCCATTTTCGGATCCAGCGCCATGGCGCTGCGCAGATCGTTCACCGCTTCGGGGTTATGACCGCGATCCCATTGGCGTCCCGCCTGTTCGTTCTGGAACTGGTAGCGGCCATTCTCCACCACCCAGTTCAGCCGCGTGCGATAAAGCTCCACCATGGCCTGCGTGATCGGCGCATGAAGCCCAAGGCGCAACTGGTCTTCCGCCGTGTTGCGGGTCGAGAAGGGGTTGGGGTCGAGCCCCGTGGCATTGCCATCATACATGCTCGACACGCGCCCCTCCGGGCGGTTGATCTCGCGGGCGAAGACATCCGCCGACACGCGCCCGCCAAGGCGGCGCACCAGCGCATAATCAAGCCCCGTCAGGTCAGCCACGCGGCGCGAGAGGCGGTCGAGGGTGGGCGCGTCGTTGACGCCTTTCATGAGGTCGGAGAGGAACTCGCCACTCGCATAGGTCTCCACCTCGCGCAGGCTCTCGCGGGTGATGGGGCCTTTGCGTTCGCGCGCGGTGGCGGCGAAGGAGGGCAGGCGCGCGACGTAGGACAACACCGAGCCCGTGGCGTTGAAGCGGGCGAAGTCGAGCACCGGCGAGACCAGCACGAGCCCGTTCACGCCCACCCCCTGATCGGTCTGCAAGACATGGGCGATCTTGGGCGCGCGAAACCCGCCGTAGCTCTCGCCCAGAATGAATTTCGGCGAGAGCTCGCGCCCATTGGCCTGCACCCAGCGGCGGATGGTGACGGCGAGCGAGGTCACATCCCCATTGGTGCTCCAAAGGGATTTGCGCACATCGTCGCCGCCGAGAATGCGGCTGTAGCCTGTGCCAGCGGGATCCAGAAACACAAGGTCGGTGAAATCGAGCCAGGTCTCCGGGTTGGGCTCCAGCGCGGGCGGCGCCGACGGCCTTGCGGCCTCGCCGCCCATGTTGAGCCGCCATGGGCCCAGCGCGCCCAGATGTAGCCAGCCCGAGGCATAGCCCGGCCCGCCGTTGAAGACGAAGGTCACGGGCCGGTCGCGGATCTGCGCGCCCTCCTTCGCATAGGCGATGAAGGCCATGTCCGCCTGGGGCGCGCCGCTGGCGGCGTCAAAGAGGCGGATGGTTCCGGCGGTGGAGGAAAACTCGAGGCTGCGGCCGGGCAGGTCGAGCTTGTGGCGGGTGGTGGCGTCGGGGGGCAGACGCGGCAGGCCTTCGCCGGGTGGGCGCGCTTCGGCGGGGCGCCTCTGGTCGGCGGGCTGGCCTTGGGCGGGCGGGGTTTGTTGCGCCTTCAGCGGGGCCAGGGCGAGCGTCAGGCACAGGGCCGCGCAGCCGATCCGTTGAACCAGTGCCGTGAGCGTCATGGGTTGTCCTCCGACACCTAACATAGCGCAGCCCTGCAGGAACGGAAGGCTGGCGGTTGCGCCGCTCGGCGGGCGGGGCTAGGCAAAGCCCATGCAGGACGCCTCCACCCCCGCTCTTGACGCGCTGCTGGGCCGCATCGCCGCCTGCCGCCTGTGCCGCGATGCGCCCAGAGGCGCGCCTCTGCCCCATGAGCCGCGCCCGGTAGTCCGGTTTTCGTCCACGGCGCGGTTGCTCATCGCCGGGCAGGCGCCGGGGGTGCGGGTGCATCGCTCGGGGCTGCCGTTCGACGATCCCTCCGGGGAGCGCCTGCGCGACTGGATGGGGATCGACCGGGCGATCTTTTACGATACGTCGCGCATCGCCATCGCCCCCATGGGCTTCTGCTTCCCCGGCCTCGACCCCAAGGGCAGCGACTTGCCGCCGCGCCCTGAATGTCGCGCCGCCTGGCATGACCAGTTCTTTGCGCTGGCGCCGCAGATCGAGACGGTTCTGGTGGTGGGCGCCTACGCGCAGGCCTATCACCTCAAGCGGCTCGGCCACGCGCGCCTCAGGGGCGAGGGCATGACGGCGCTGGTGCGGCGCTGGCGCGATTTCAACGCGACGCGTCCCCGGCTGATCCCGCTGCCTCATCCCTCCTGGCGCAACAGCGGCTGGCTCAAGCGCAACCCCTGGTTCGAGGCGGAGCTTGTGCCAGAGTTGCGGGCGGAGGTGGTTAGGGCTTTGGAAGAGGGCGTCTGAATTGTGGTCCGATAGACCCTTGGCGCAGTGGGCTACTCTTGGCCAAGCGCTTCGGCGAGGATTTTTCTGACGGCTTCCGGACGCGACATCTTCTTGGGCTGATTTTCGATCCAGGCGTCAAGCGCCTTTAGCTGGGGCGGCTGAAGGCGCACACCCACAAGCCAACCCTTACCCGTCGCAGGGGGGCCACGCTTGCGCTTTGGTTGGGCATCAAAAGTCATTGCCGAAGGCAGATAACATAGTCTTGAATGGAACAAAATTAATTTGAGAGTTTATAGTAAGAAAAATAAATGTGTTATCACAGTTACAATTGGTAGTTGAGTTAACATAAATGATTGGGTGCGTAATAAATCTGTGTTAACAGTGATTGCTTAAAGTACGCAATTTTTCCATCAATACTTATATCCAATAACATTAATCGTGTTATCATGATTTAAATACAGACGATTCGAAGTTAGTCATTACGGCGAGGTCGCTCAAATGGACTATATCGTACCAACTTCTGTCGTTGATTTCTCGCCTGGCTCAGATCCGGTTTTCGCAGCCCTTAAAACGGTGCGTGACGCTCGGGAACTGCATTCCCAAGGATTGAGGAACGTTGATGAGGCGCTTCTATCATCTCGCAACTCTTCAACCCAATCCATGATCGCCTGGGATTTGTATCGTCTACAGGATCTTGAGGCTGAAGAAGCCACGGCAGCTTTAGCTTTACTGATGGCTGAAAGGATCGTTCTGAATACGGCTCCGACGTCTCTCGCCGGGTGCATAGCGGTCCTGCATTTTCTCCAAGCCTATCTCAAAACTGAGCCGGATATCGCGCAGACGGTCAACGCCATAGGCAATGTGGCGGCTCTCCTCTCGACCGTCGCCTAGTCAAGGCGTGCTGCGCAGGCTCTCCTGGATGGATGGGGCCACCCTACCCGCGACCAAGCTCTTGAAGCTCAGCCGTCTTTATGGGAAGTCCCCCCTGTAATCTGGAGGGCGAAGCATGGCCAAGGTCGCATTCATCGGGCTCGGGGTCATGGGTTATCCCATGGCGGGGCATCTCAGGGTCA
>CAMDOY010000372.1 GCA_945903655.1 Rhizobium sp. Q54
AGCACCGAAAAAAGCGAGCCGTCCCCTGGCTTCGAGCGCACGCTGATCCGATGGTCCAGCACGCGGCTGATACGCTCCACAATGGAGAGCCCGAGCCCCAGCCCCCGCGCCGTCTTCGCCGCCGCCGCAAGACGCTCGAACTCGCGGAAGATGGCCTTCTGCTGGGATTCGGGAATCCCGAGGCCCGTATCCAGCACCTGCATCTCAAGGTCGGCGCCGCGCCTGCGCACCCCCACCAGCACTCGGCCTTTCACCGTATATTTGATGGCGTTGGAAATGAGATTTTGCAGCAGGCGGCGCAGCAGGCGACGGTCCGAGCGCACGCTCAGGGAACAGGGAACAAAGTCGATGCGCAGGCCCTTTTCGCGGGCCATGGGCGCCAGTTCAATCTTCAACTGGCTCAAGATATCGTCGATGCGGAACACCGATAGCTCCGGCTTCATGGCGCCCGCGTCGAGCCGCGAAATATCGAGAAGAGCGGTGAGGATTTCCTCCACCGCCTCAAGGGAAGCGTCCATGTTGCGAACGAGCTCCGTCTCCTTGCCGACGGAGCCCTTGTCGATGCGCTCGACCAGGGTGGTGGCGTAGAGGCGGGCGGCGTTGAGGGGCTGCAAAATATCGTGGCTGGCGGCGGCCAGAAAGCGCGTCTTCGAGAGATTGGCGTCGTCCGCCTCGCTCTTGGCGTGGGCGAGCTCCGCATTCAGGCGCACCAATTGCTCGGTGCGCTCGCGCACGCGCTGTTCCAGCGTTTCATTGGTGGCGGCCAGCGCCTCTTCCGCCGCCACGGTTTCCGTCACATCCGTATAGGTGGTGACGAGGCCGCCGTCGGGCATGCGCGCCGAACGGATTTCGATGACATTGTCGCTGGGCGAGAGGCGCAGGCGCACGGGCTCGCTGTCATTGATCAGCGAGCGAATGCGCAGGGCGATCTGATCCTCCACCTGCCCGGGACCATAGATGCCACGCTGCGCATTGAACCGGAGGATGTCTTCGAGCCCCATGCCGGCGGTCAACTCCTGCCCGGGAAATTCGAAGAGTTCGCGAAACTCCCGATTCCAGCAGATCAGCCGCATGTCCTTGTCGAAAACGGTGATGCCCTGGCGCGCGAAGTCGAGCGCATGCTGAAGGAGATCGCGATTGTATTGCAGGGCGGCGGAGGCGTCGTCGATGAGTTTCAGCGCCGCCTGCCGCGACACATTGCGCTTGCGGAGCAATAGCGACAGCACAAGGCGCGAGGAGGCTGCGCCGATGGCGGAGGCGAGCTGATGCTCGGCGAAGCGCAGCAGGTGAATGTCGGCCTCCGCCGTTGGCGGAACAGGCCCGCCGCGCGTCTCGAAAAAGCGCGCGAAGGCCTGCCGCGCCTGCTCCGCGCCCAGATAGCGCGCCACGGTGGCTTCCAGCTCGCCCGCCGTGGCGGAGGTGCGCCACAGGCGGAAGGTCTCGCTGATCGGCGGCCCGCCGGGACCGACGAAGATATCGGCCTGCAACCGCTCTATGGGCGTGGGCTGGCGCAGGAAGGAGAAACCCACGAAAGCCAGAATGTTGACTGAGAGGCTGAGCAAGACGCCATGCACCAGAGGCGGCAGACCCACATCCAGCAGCGCCGTCGGGCGCAGCCCATGCAGGCCGAAAGGCCCATGTTCGACAAGGGCCGCAATCATGCTCGACGCAGGCGCAAGGGACGGCAGCAGCAAGGTATAGGCCCAGATCAGGGTGCCGAAAATCAGGCCCGCCATGGCGCCGCGCGCCGTGGCGCGGGACCAGAACAATCCACCCAGAAACGCGGGCGCGATCTGCGCGATGGCGGCGAAGGACAGAAGGCCGATGGAGGCCAGCGCCGCCTCGCTCGATGAGCGGAAATAAAGATAGCCAAGGCCCAGCATGACCACGATGGCCAGGCGCCGGATGACCAGCACGAAACCACCGGTGTCGCGCAGGCTCGCAATGGCGCCGCGCGCCTGCGCGCGCAGCAGCAGCGGCATGGCCAGATCATTCGAAACCATGATCGACAAGGCGACACATTCCACGATGACCATGGCGGTGGCGGCGGACAGGCCGCCCAGCAGAGCGAACAGCGCGATGAGCGACGCATTGTCGGAGAGCGGCAAGGCCAGCACCGTCATGTCCCGATCAAGGCCGCCCTCGGGAAAGGTAAGCAGACCGGCGACCGCAAGCGGTATGACGAAGATGTTGATCGCCACGAGATAGAGCGGAAACAGCCAGGCGGCGGTACGCACATCGCGCTCGTCGCGGTTCTCCACCACCGCCACATGAAACTGGCGCGGCAGCAGCAAGATGGCGCAGGCGGACAAAAGTGTGTTGGTGATCCAGGTCGCCCCGTCAAAGGGCGCAGACAGCATCTTGTGGACGCTGTCGCTATTGACGGCCTGCACCATGAGATCGCCGAGGCCATCGAACATCCACCAGGTCGCATAGCCGCCCACGCAGATGAAGGCGATCAATTTGACGACGCTCTCCATGGAGATGGCCATCATCAGGCCATCGTTATGTTCGGTGGCGTTGATCTGGCGCGTGCCGAAGGCCATGGCGAAACCGGCGAGCACAATCGCCACGCCAATGGACACATTGGCGGCGGAAGACTGCGGCACGACCGCGCGCCCGGCCTCCAGCGAATCGAGCACGGTGGCCAGCAAACTCGAGATGGCCTTCAGTTGCAGGGCGATGTAGGGCACCGCGCCAATCACCGCGATCACCGCCACCAACGCCGCCACCTGCTCGGACTTGCCATAGCGGGCGGCGATGAAATCGGCGATGGAGGTGATGTTCTGCGCCTTGGCGAGGCGCACCATGCGCAGCAGCAAGGGATAGCCAAGCGCAAAGACGAGAATGGGGCCAAGATAGATCGGCAGGAAATCGAGGCCGCGGGTCGAAGCCAGCCCCACCGACCCGAAGAAGGTCCAGGAGGTGCAATAGACCCCCAGCGCCAGCGCATAGATCAGCGGGCGCGCGCGACCAGCAATGATCCGCCGCCCCCCGGTCTCGCCGAAATGGGCGATGGCGAAAAGGCCGCAGGCGTAGATCAAGGCGGTCAATACGGCGGCCCATCCGGCGATCATTGCGGCTCCAGCGTTTTCCAAGGCTTTGGCAACCTAGCACCGGCGCGGCGGGCGGGGCCAGCCCAACCCAGGGCTGGCGTGACGCCGCCATCGTGCTAGGAAACCCCGGTTCACGCCGAGACAATCCCCCATGACCACCCCCTCCCTTCTGGACGCCATCCGGCGCGAGGCGCGCGACGCCCGGCAGAGCGGCATTGTCGAGCTGTTCAACTATGGCCGGGGCCGCGAAGGGCTGATCCCCCTCTGGGTGGGCGAGGGCGATCTGCCGACCCCCGCTTTCATCGCGCAGGCCGCAAGGCGCTCCTTCGAGGCCGGAGAGACCTTCTATACGGCCCAGCGGGGCCTGCCCGCCCTGCGCGAGGCCATCGCCGCGTATATGACGCGCTGCTACGGGGCGCCGGGCCGCGCCTTCACGCCCGACCAGTTCTTCGTCACCACCGGGGGCATGCACGCCCTGCAGATCGCCATGCGCCTGCTGGCGGGCGCGGATGACGAGGTCGTGGTCCCCACCCCCGCCTGGCCGAATTTCGAGGCGGCGCTGACCATTTCGGGCGCGCGCACGGTGGGCGTTCCCCTTGAACTGAGCGACGCGGGCGAGGGCTTGCGCTGGCGGCTCGACGCCGAGCGGGTGGCCCGCGCCATCACGCCGCGCACAAGGGCGCTGGTGGTCAACACCCCCGCCAACCCCACGGGCTGGACGGCGAGTCTGGAGGAGCTTCAGGCCCTGCTGGCGCTGGCGCGCAAACATGGTCTGTGGATCATCGCTGACGAGATCTATGGGCGGATCTTCTTCGAGGGCGGGCGCGCGCCCTCCTTCCACGACATCATGGAGCCGGAGGACCGCATCCTCTTCGTGCAGACCCTGTCGAAAAATTGGGCCATGACCGGCTGGCGCGTGGGCTGGCTGGAGGCGCCGCAAGCCTTGGGGCCGGTGA
>CAMDOY010000373.1 GCA_945903655.1 Rhizobium sp. Q54
CTCCACAACCACCTCGCGCGGGCCCTTGGTGCAGATCCAGCCTGCGGGGCGGCGCTCCCAATGGGTGAGCGCGAGGGTCTCACCCATGGCGGGCAGTTGCGCGGCCAACGCCCGGTCGGCGTTGAGCACGAAGGAGCCGCCGTCGAAGACCAGCTCGTCCTGTCCGCCGATCTGGTTGAGATAGGCCATGGGCAGGCCCGCCTCCACCACCCGCGCGCAGGCGATCTGGATGCGCTCGTCATGCTTGCCGCGCCAATAGGGCGAGCCATTGGGGGTGAGCAGGATTTCCGCGCCGGTCTCGGCGAGACACTCCACGACCTCCTCGCCCCAGATGTCCTCGCAAATGGGCAGGCCCAGCCGCACCCCGCGAAAGGATACCGGACCGGGGAGCGGCCCCTTGGCGAAGACGCGCTTTTCGTCGAAGACGCCGTAATTGGGCAGATCCACCTTGAACCGCACGGCGTCGATGCGCCCGCCATCGAGCAGCGCATAGGCGTTGTAGCAAAGCCCGGCTTCGACCCAGGGCAGCCCCACCAGAACGGCAGGGCCACCATCTGATGTCTCGCGCGCCAGAGCCTCCACCGCCGTGCGGCAGGCCTCCTGAAAGGCGGGCTTGAGCACGAGATCCTCGGGCGGATAGCCCGCCAGAAACAGCTCGCTGAACATGACGAGATCCGCGCCCAGCGCAGCGGCCTCAGCCCGCGCGGCCCGGACCCGGGAGGCGTTGCCCTCGATATCGCCCACCGTGCAACCCAGTTGCGCGAGTGCGATGATCAGGTGGTCGGCGGGGCGATGGTTCGTGCTCATGCGTCTGGTTTAGCGCGAGCGGAAGGGGGCGGCAACGTCCCCATCACTCAAACGCGTAAGCATCCATCATCAACACGCCGTATTCGCAGCTCGTATGCACGCGCCGACCCTTGGCGGCGGGGCCTGCGGCGCCCATGGCGAAGGGCAGCGGCAGGAAATGTTCGGGGCTGGGGTGGTTCTGGCGGGCGAAGGGGGCGCGGCTGTCCCAATGGGCGATGTCGTCGGTGCGGCCGGCCTCGATGGCGTCGTGGATCCAGCCGCCGAAGCTCTTCACCCAATCGGGCGCGGGCAGGTCCATCTGGCGGCCGAGGCGGGAGAGTTCGTAGAGATTGTGGGTCATGCTACCCGAGCCCATGATCAGCACGCCCTCGTCCCGCAGGGGCGCCAGCGCCTGGCCCATGGCCACATGATGGGCGCCGCTCATATGGGGCTGGACGGAGAGCTGCACCACGGGAATGTCGGCCTCGGGATACATGAGCTTCAGGGGCACCCAGGTTCCGTGGTCATAGCCGCGCCCCTCCACTGGAAAGGCCTTGATGCCCGCCGCCTCCAGCAGGCCCGCCGCCCGCACCGCAAGGTCGGGATCGCCGGGGGCGGGATAGGTCATCTCGAAGAGGGCGCGGGGGAAGCCGCCGAAATCATAGATCATCTCGGGATGTGCATCGGCGGAGAGCGCGGGGGCGCGGGTCTCGAAATGGGCGGTCGCGATGAGGATCGCCTTTGGGCGGCCCAGTTCCCGGCCGTAGCTGCTGAGGAAATCCTTCGCCACGGTGTTGTTGAGGATGACCATGGGCGAGCCATGGGAGACATAGACAGAGGGAAAACGGGTCATGGTCGTTCATCCATTGGCGCGAGGCGGCGCGCTTGTTCTACAGGCCAAGGCGGGCGGCGAGAACCGTGAACCAGATCAACCCTGCCCCGACCTGCACGCATAGGCAGGCGGCGGAGGCCATGTCCTTGATGGCCTTGATGGCGTCATGGCGGTCGGGCGTCACGTGATCGCAGAGCTTCTCGATGGCGGTGTTGAGGAACTCGATGCAGAGGACCGCCGCCAGCGACAAAGCCAGCGCCAGCCGCTCATAGGCGCCGGAGCCCACCACGAGGGCGAGCGGAACGCCCACCACCAGCAGCGCGAATTCCTGCTTGATGGCCCGCTCCGTGCGCAGCCCAAAGGCGAAACCCGCGCAGGAGTATAAAAAGGCTTTGTAAATCCGCTCCAAGCCATCCCCCGATCCGGGCGCCGCAACCCGATCCCCTTGCATGGCACAGGATCGGGCGAAGGCCAAGACGCCGCCTATTCGGCGGCCTCCTCCCTGGCGAGGGCCTGGCCGCGCTCCGCCTTGAGCAGTTCGGCGATGAGGAAGGCCACTTCGATGGCCTGTTCCGCATTGAGGCGCGGATCGCAGAAGGTGTGGTAGCGGGAGGACAGGTCGCCCTCGGAGATGGCCCGGGCGCCGCCCGTGCATTCCGTGACATTCTTGCCGGTCATCTCCAGATGCACGCCACCCGCATAGGTGCCCTCGGCCTGATGCACCGCGAAGAAGGTGCGGATCTCGCTCATGATGCGATCAAAGGGGCGCGTCTTGAAGCCGCCCGCCGAAATCGTGTTGCCATGCATGGGATCGCAGGACCACACAACCGAGCGCCCCTCCTTCTTCACCGCGCGCACCAGCGCAGGCAGGCCATCGCCCGCTTTTTCCGAGCCGAAGCGGGCGATGAGGGTCAGGCGACCGGCCTCGTTGGAGGGGTTGAGAATGTCGATCAGGCGCAGCAGATCGTCGGTCTTGAGGGAGGGGCCGCATTTGAGGCCCAGCGGGTTCTTCACGCCCCGGCAATATTCCACATGGGCGTGATCGAACTGGCGGGTGCGGTCGCCGATCCAGATCATGTGGCCGGAGGTGGCGTAGTGATCGCCCGAGGTCGAGTCCACGCGGGTCATGGACTGTTCGTAGCCCAGCAGAAGCGCCTCGTGGGAGGTGTAGAAATCCGTACGGCTGAGCTCCTGATGCTCCTCCGCGTCCAGGCCGATGGCGCGCATGAAGCCCAGCGTCTCGGTGATGCGGTCGGCCAGCTCCTGATAGCGGCCGGACTGGGGGCTGTCGTTGACGAAGCCCAGCATCCAGCGGTGGGCGTTGGCGAGATTGGCGTAGCCGCCCCAGGCGAAAGCGCGCAGCAGGTTGAGGGTCGCCGCCGACTGGCGATAGGCCTCGAGCTGGCGGGTGGGATCGGGGGTGCGGGCGGCCAGCGAATAGGCGCTGTCGTTGATGATGTCGCCCCGGTAGATCGGCAGCTCCACACCCTCGAACATTTCCGTGGGATTGGTGCGCGGCTTGGCGAACTGACCCGCCACGCGCCCCACCTTCACCACCGGCAAGGCGGCGCCAAAAGTCAGCACGACCGCCATCTGCAGGAAGACGCGGAAGAAATCGCGGATATTGTCAGCTGAATGTTCGGCGAAGCTCTCGGCGCAATCACCGCCCTGCAGCAGGAAGCCCTCCCCCACCGAAACCTTCGCCAGGGTGCGCTTGAGCTTGCGCGCCTCGCCCGCGAAGACGAGGGGCGGAAAACCGGCGAGCTGACGCTCGACATCGCCAAGCGCGGCGAGATCGGGATAGACGGGCGCCTGCTGGATGGGCTTTGACCTCCAGCTATCGGGTGTCCAGGCGGGCATGGTCCTCACTCCAAATTTCATTCGCAGCAGCCAAGCTTGACCTCGGGGGCTGCGGAAAAAGGGGCTTATACAGGAGGACGCGGGGATTTGCGACAGGGGCGTTGGTAGGGGGGGTGGCGAAATGACGGTTCGGCCCCATTGCCACGTTCATGATTTTTGCTATATTCAAGAAGTTGGCTCCGGCGAAGAGGAAGGATGAAACATGGCTATTGAATCCAATCCCTTCGGTCGCATCACGCTGACCGGCGACGACGCGAAAAAGTTCCGCGATCAGGTGACTTATGGCAAGCCCAAAAAGGCTGCGTCGGAGAGCCTTGCACGAGGCGTCGAATTGTCCCGCCAGATGCAACAGAACGGCGGAAAGTTAACGATCCAGCTGAAACGTGTCTGAACTGGCTGATCATTTCGAGATCCGGCCCATCGCTGCAGATGACCGTTTGAACGGCCTGTCATTGGGCGACAGCAAATTCACGCCACTTAATCTTTTCCTGCAGAAACATGCCAGGACCTTAGAGGCGCAGAGCCTTGCGCG
>CAMDOY010000374.1 GCA_945903655.1 Rhizobium sp. Q54
GAAGGAGACCTTGCCGACATCCTTGAAGTAGGGACGGCCCGCATCCACGAAGGCTTGCAGATCGTTCGTGTAGGCGGCGAAGAGCACGAGGGCGCCCAGACCGGCCGAGCCGATGGCGTAGCCCTTGGTGACGGCCTTCGTCGTGTTGCCCACCGCATCGAGCGCATCGGTCGACTGACGCACTTCCTTCGGCAGACCAGCCATTTCCGCGATGCCGCCCGCATTGTCCGTCACCGGACCGAAGGCGTCGAGCGCGACGATGATGCCGGCGAGGCCCAGCATGGTCGTCACCGCGATGGCCGTGCCATAGAGGCCCGCCAACTGGTAGGTCGACAGGATGCCACCCACGATCACCATGGCCGGAAGCGCGGTCGACTCGAGCGAAATGGCGAGGCCCTGGATCACGTTGGTGCCGTGACCGGTGACGGACGCCTGCGCGATGGAGACCACAGGACGCTTGCCGGTGGCGGTGTAGTATTCGGTGATAACCACGAGGAAGCCGGTCACCACGAGGCCGATGAGGCCGCAGATGAACAGGTTGGTTCCCGTGATGGTCACGCCCGCGACGGTGCCGAACACGCCCCAGCCCGTGATGAACTGGGTCGCGACGGCCAGGCCCCCGATGGACAGGACGCCAGCGGCGATCAGGCCCTTGTAGAGCGCGCCCATGATCGAGTTGTCGGCGCCCAGCTTCACGAAGTAGGTGCCCGCGATCGAGGTCACGATGCAGGCCGCGCAGATGGCCATGGGATAGATCATGGCGTTCAGCAGCAGCGCCTGGTCCTTGGCGAAGAAGATCGCGCCGAGCACCATGGTGGCGACGACCGTCACCACATAGGTCTCGAAGAGATCGGCGGCCATGCCCGCGCAGTCGCCCACGTTGTCGCCCACGTTGTCGGCGATGGTGGCGGGGTTGCGCGGATCATCCTCGGGGATGCCCGCCTCGACCTTGCCGACGAGATCGGCGCCGACGTCAGCGCCCTTGGTGAAGATGCCGCCGCCCAGACGCGCGAAGATCGAGATGAGCGAAGCGCCGAAGCCAAGGGCCACCAGCGAGTCGATCACGATGCGGTCGGAGGGCTTGAGGCCAAGGCTCATGGTGAGATAGGCGAAATAGACCGCCACGCCCAGCAAGGCCAGACCCGCCACGAGCATGCCCGTGACCGCGCCCGCCTTGAAGGAGATGTCGAGGCCCTCGGCCAGCGAGCGGGTCGCCGCCTGCGCCGTGCGCACATTGGCCCGCACAGACACGTTCATGCCGATGAAGCCAGCCGCGCCCGAAAGCACCGCGCCGATGACAAAGCCGAAAGCCACCAAGCCCCCGAGCAGCCACCACAGTAACGCGAAAATGACCACGCCCACATAGGCGATGGCCGTATACTGGCGTTTCAGATAGGCTTGCGCGCCCTCAGCGACCGCAGCCGCGATTTCCTGCATGCGGGCGTTGCCCGTATCGGCGGCCATCAGGCTCGATACCGTGACAGCGCCATAGACGATCGATAACAGACCGCCCAGGATGATAAGCCAAATGCTCATGTACTCCGCCCCTTGATGATTGTTCCCACAATCAGGCCCATTGGCCCTAGCGCGGCCTGAAGCCGCGGTTGCAGCCTCTTTGCCAGATTCCCGCCGGGATAGCAAAGCTGGCTTTGCAACTTCGCCGCTTGCGCTGGATCAATGTGGCTTTTGGCCCCGCTGGCTACCCCTGAAGCGCCAGAGGAGCCCGCCATGACAGAACAAGCCGCCGAAGAAGCCGCCATACAGACCTGCGTGCGCGCCTTCTATGACCTCGCCCGCGCCGATGATTTGCTCGGGCCGGTGTTCAACGGCTGGATCAAGGATTGGGACCAACATCTGAAAATGATGGACGATTTCTGGTCCGGGGCGCTTCTGGGGACCACCCGCTACAGCGCCGCCCCCTTCCCGCCCCATCTCAAGCTCGAGATGACCCAGGCCCATTTCGACCGCTGGCGGGAGCTCTGGGTTCCCACCGTGCAAACCACCCTGCCCGAGCCGATCCGCGCCAAGGCCATCTCCATGGCCGAGCACATGTCCCATTGCTGGGGGCGCGCCTATACGACCATAAAGAGCCAGATGGCCCAGGCCTGAGTCGCCAGCCCCTCTTCTTCTCCCGCGCTCGATGCTATAAGCGCGAATGGGATCGATGGGGATGGACCAGTGACGCAGGACAGGGCGGCAATCGCGAAACGGGCGGGCGAGCTTCTGGACGCCCTGCGCTCGGCGCGTCCGCTGGTCCAGAACATCACCAATTTCGTGTCCATGGACGCCGCCGCCAACGCGCTTCTGGCCCTTGGCGCCTCTCCCGCCATGGTCCATTCCGCCCAAGAATCCGGCGATTTCGCCGCGCGGGCTGACACGCTGGTGGTCAATACCGGCACGCTCTCCCAGCCCTTTCTGGAGGGCGGCGAGACGGCGGCCACCGCCGCGCACATGCTGGGGCGCCCCTGGGTGCTGGACCCCGTGGGGGTCGGCGGGGGCAAGTTCCGCAACGAGGCGGTGCTGCGCCTGCTGCGCCACCGCCCCTCGGTCATCCGGGGCAACGCCTCGGAAATCATCAGCATCGCCCGGGTTGCCGGGCTGAACGCCGACGCCGCCGCCCCGCGCGGGGTCGATAGCGCCCATTCGACCGACGCCGCCCTCGTCACGGCCCAGCATCTGGCCCGCCATGGATTCTGTGTGGTGGCCGCCACCGGGGCGGTGGATCTCATTACCGATGGGACGCGCGTGGTGCGCCTCGCCAACGGGCACGAACTCATGACCCGCGTCACGGCGCTGGGCTGCGCCCTCTCCGCCGTGGTCGCCGCCTTCTGCGCCGTGGGCGAGGACGCCTTCGAGGCGACCGTCAGCGCCCTCGCGGTCTATGGGGTCGCGGGAGAGATGGCGGCGGAACTGGCCCAGCGTCCCGGCAGCTACCGGGTCGCTTTCATGGATATGCTCGACGCCATAACCGCCGCCGATGTGGCGGCCCGACTGAAAGTGCTGTGATGTTCGATCCCGCCCAACTGCGCCTCTGTCTCGTCACCGACCGCGACCTCTCGCTGGGCCGTAGCCTCCTCGATGTGGTGGGCGCCGCCGTGCAGGGAGGCGCCACCATGGTGCAACTGCGCGAGAAAACCGCCCCCACCCGCGTCTTTCTCGAAGAGGCCCGCGCCCTCAAGGCCCTGCTGGCGCCCCTTGGCGTGCCGCTCATCATCAACGACAGGGTCGACATCGCGCTGGCGGTGGAGGCCGATGGGGTCCATGTGGGCCAGACGGACATGCCCGTGGAGATGGTTCGGGCGCTGCTGGGGCCGGGCGCCATCATCGGCCTATCCATCACGAACCATCAGCAGATCAGCCGCCCCGACGCCGCCCTGCCCGATTATCTGGGCCTCGGCCCGCTCTATCTGCAGCAGACCAAGCCCAATGCCGCGACGCCGCTGGGCGTCGAAGGCTTCCGCACCCTGCGCGCAGCGACCTCAAAGCCGGTGGTGGCCATCGGCGGGTTGAAAGCCGACAATTCCGCCCCCGTGCTGGCCGCTGGCGCCGATGGGCTGGCGGTGGTCTCGGCCATTGTGGGCGCGCCGGATGTGCGGGCGGCGACGGAGGGGTTCATGGGGTTGTTTGGGGTCTGAGCCATCACTCCCCGATTGACTTGCATCAAAGCCGAGGACTAGCCTGCGCCATAAGCCTTCGGCATAAAATGTCGCAGGATTCACGAGGAAACACCCGATGACCTTCCACAGGCCCGCCCCCACTCTGGCGAACCGCAGCGCTTTTTATAGCGAGAACAAGCTCATCATCGGGCTCTTCGGGGCCAATTGCTCGTCCGGTCGGGCCGTGACCCTCGTGGAGAACCGCTGGACCGGTAGCTGGCAGGACAGCAAGCGGCTGGCGCAGATGGCGGATGAGGTCGGCATCGACTTCATGCTGCCCATCGGCCGCTGGAAGGGCTATGGCGGCGTCACCGACTATCAGGGCGCGACCCTTGAGACCTTCAACT
>CAMDOY010000375.1 GCA_945903655.1 Rhizobium sp. Q54
AACACTCCGCCACCGCGTCATAGCCGCCCGAGGCCATCCACATGCTGTCGTGGTTGCCCCGGCAGGTGTGGATCGTCACCGTCATATTGGCGGGGCGCTTGGCGGTCAGGGTGTTGACGATCTGCGTATAGAGCTGGGGCAGGCGCTTGGGGTCCTCGCCATCATTGGCGATCTGCTGGCAGATGCTCTCGTCGCAGAGATAGGCGAAGGAGACGTCGTCGAGCTGCACATAATCGCAGCCCGCTTTCGCCAAATCGTCGATCTCCTGCTGATAGACGGTCGCGATGTCGTTCCAGAATTCGGCCATGTCGGGATAGGCTGCCTGATCAACCAGCTTGCGGCCGCCGCGCAGATGCAGATAGGTCGCCGAGGGCATGCAGAACTTGGCGGTCTTCGACGTCTTCGATTTCAGATAGCTGAAATGGTCGAGCATCACGGGCTTCGTGCGGCGCACCTTGTCATTGACGACGAGCATGGAGGAGGTCTCCGCCGTCTCGCCGTTCTTGCCGTGAAACTTCACCGCATATTGCGATTTCGTCGCCACGATGCCGTCAAAGCCCGTGAGGAAATCCGTGTGCCACATGGCCCGGCGAAACTCGCCGTCCGTCACGGACTGAAGGCCCGCGCTCTCCTGCAGGGCCACGACCTCGCGGATGCACTTGTCCTCGATGGCGCGCAGGGCGTCCTGCGTGATGGCGCCGCTGGCGGCCTTAGCCCTGGCTTCCTTCAGTTCGGCGGGGCGCAGCAAGCTGCCGACGTGGTCGGCGCGGAAGGGGCCTTTGGACATTGGTTTGCTCCTGATTTCAGTTCATGGCCATCATGTCGCGAAGGATCGCGGTCAGCGCTTCGGGCTGTTCCACCGGCGTGAAATGTCCGCTGTCTTCGATCACCACCAGTTTGACGCCCGGGATGAGTTTGGCGATGTCCTCATGCTGCTCCACCGTGCTCCACTCGTCTTGCCGCCCCACGGCGACCACGGTGGGAAAGTTGATCTTGGGCAGCAGTAGAGTGGGGTCCGGACGGTTCACCAGGGCGCGGATCTGTTTTTCGAAAATCTCAGGGGTCGCGCGGTGCACCATGTCGCCCAGCGGGCCCATGAAGGCGGGGTCGTTGCGTCTGTCAGGATGCAGCATGGGCGGCAGCCAGGCCTTCACCACGGCGTCCATGCCCTCCTTCCAGGCGAGGTCCACCAGCACCTGCCGCTTCTCCGCCTCGCCGGGTCCAGCGGGCACAATCCCCGTGTCAAGAAGGCAGAGCCGCTCCAGCCGCTCAGGCGCCAGCCGCAGGATCTGCATGGCGACGCGCCCGCCCATGGAGAAGCCGCAGACCGAGAAGCGCGCGGGCGCATCGTCGAGCACCCGCTGGGCCATGGCGGTCATGGAATCGAGCCCGAAGAAGTCGAGCACGCGCACGTCGAAATCGCCCTCCAGCGCACGCTTCTGATGCTCGAACGTATAGGCGTCGCAAAGGAGGCCTGGGAGGAGATAGAGGGTGGGGCGCGCGGCCATGGTCTGCTCGTGGTTGAGGCCGCAATGCGGCGTAAGGGATGGGCCGCGCGCGCAGAAGCCTCAAGGCGCGCGGCTGTGTTGTGTCAGTTCAGATCTTCAGCACTCGGCGCGCATTGCCGCTGAGGAGCTTGCGCATGTCGGTCTTGGAGATCTGCAGCGTATCCAGCCACTCCATGGCGGGCGCATTGGGCACGAAGGGATAGTCCACCGCGAACATGATGTGATCCATGCTCATCTCCATCATGGCGCAGACCAGCGCCGTGGTGGAGAAGTGGCCGCTGGTGGTGATGTAGAAATTATTCGTGAAATGCTCACGGAAGTTCATGGGATCATGGCCGGGGCGCTTGAGCGCCTGGTCGATCCGCCAGAGCTGATAGGGCAGCGTCTCGCCGAAGTGGCCGAGAATGATGTTCAGGCCCGGGTGCTTCTCGAAGACGCGGCTGAGGATGAGGCGCACGGCCTGGGTCGCGGTCTCCACCGTATAGCCCCAGGCGGCGCGCACCACCTGCGGGAAGTCCTTGCCATACTTGTCATAATAGATGCGCGACACATCGGGGTCAGGGAATGAGGGGTGGAAATAGATCGGCACTCCCAGAGCCTCGGCGCGCTCGTAGATGCACCAGAAGCGCTCGTCGTCGTGGAACACGCCATTGGTCAGGCCGCAGATCATGGCGCCGACAAAACCCAGCTCCTTCACGCAGCGCTCCAGCTCGCGGGCGGCGGCTTCCGGATTGGCGGTCGGCAGGGCGGCGAAGCCTGCAAAACGGGTGGGATGGCGTGCGATGGCCTCAGCCAGACGATCATTGACGCGCCGGGTCAGATCCACGCAGATCGAAGCGTCGAGCTTCTGCGCCGAGGGGGCGCCATGGGACAGGACCTGAATGTCGATGCCTGCCTCGTCCATCTCTCTCAGGCGCAGTTCGCCCAGATCATAGAGACGCTTCAGCTGCTCTGGCGCCCGCGCGCCTTCCGAACCCTGCAGCTGGGCGGCGAGTTCGTGATCCCAGAAATGTTCTTCAAGGGCGATGACGGGCATTTTTTTGTACATGACGGAACAATCTCCTGGGGCGCCTCCCGCGCCTGATCTGTTCTTATAACAGTTCGACGCCGCCTTCATAGCAGGGTCGGATCGACGGGGATCGGGGGTGGTAAATTGTAATGTTTATGTTGCAATTATAAATATTTTATTTACCTTAATGGAGGGAACGGCCTGCTTTGGGGCGGCATATAAGGCCTGAAAAAATGCACTTGCGACTAGATGGCTCTAAAGTAAGGGCCTTTTCACCAAAAGACAGTTTCATTCCCCGATTTGTCGGGAATCGGGCGCAGACCGGGCGCTCGGGTTTCCTCGCCCGATGGCAGGCGTCCCGATCTGTGGGATTTGTCTATATCCTTCGCAGTGATCATGGCTTGATCATGCTTGGGTCCTGCACCGATCCACTGGTCGCGATCAGCCAGTTGCGTAAGGCGGTCCCCTATCGCCTACACATTGATTATCTTGGCTTTACGCGCGCCGATCTGGCGGGTGAGGTCGAGAACGCCGCCAAGGGGATCCTGCAACGCCACCGCAGCCATGCCCGAGGGTTCGACTGCGAGCCGGAAGTCGCGGTGGCCGCGATACAGGCCGCCGCCAAGCGGCTGGGCTACGGGATGATTCAGACAAATCTGGAGGGGGTGGAAGATGTCTTGCGCAATCCTTCCTGGGTGGCCGTCTCCCGCATCGGGCTGAGGCGCGGACGGCGCGTTTCCTGGGGGGGATTTCGCAACGCCATCGGTAAAAGCGCGCTGGCGCTGGCGGTGGTCGGTGGTCTTGCTTTCGCGCTGACCCGAATGGCGTCCATGCTTGATCTGCGCGTTCTCATGGGTCCGCTCATTCTTGTGGTGATGATTTTCGCGCTCTTTGCGCTGCGACCAGGCAAGACGCCTTGATCCATCTGAACAGGGCGGCTGTTCCCTCCCGTTCGAGCGCTTTTGTCGTTTTGACGTGGTCAAGAGCTAGTGCGTAAGCGTGTCCGGTTTCATTTACCTTCAAAGCAGGGATGAAATCCGGTTCATCCGTATCAATTAAAGGCTTTGTTTTAGGGCGCAGAGCCAACTCAATTGTTACTATTTTAAAAATAGCAGTTATAGTTGCAAAGCTTTTGTTGGTAGGGGTGTGCAATGCGCCTTAGGCTCAATGGTCCGAAAATTTTTGGTGTCCGTCCAACTGTTAGCTTCGGACCAGAGGATTTTAAGACACGAATAGGCAAACCAGGCCGGTCTTCTGAAGGGCCTGCTCCTCCGTCCATTGGATTTATTTATGTCATTCGAGGTGAACACGGCCTGATTAAGGTCGGGTCAAGCACCAACCCACGCGCCCGGCTTGCACAACTTCGCACGGCCTCTCCTTTTCCGCTGGAGATAGACTATCTTGGGTTCACCCGCGCTGACCTTTATGTCGAGGTCGAGAAAACCGCTCATGCGATTCTTGCAGATCAC
>CAMDOY010000376.1 GCA_945903655.1 Rhizobium sp. Q54
GGAGGGTCGGCCGCGCCAGCGGACGGGGAGGGGGTCGGGGAATGCTGATCGTTGGCGTTGATGACGGCGCTGCAGATCATATCAATGCGCGGACGCACTTCGCAGGTTGAGTCCGGTTTTTGCCAGATGTTATTGATTATCATTAACTATGTTCTCGCGCCTCATCCTCAGAATCCGATTCAACCCCGTCCCCCAGGTGTCTGAAACGCGACTCATAACCGCCACCCCTCAAACCGACCGCGCATCCTCTTCCGTCAGCAGATCCCGCATGGAGGGCGGCGCAGGAAACCCGAACCCTGTCCCCGGCGTCTCGAAGAACAGCTCCCCCGCCTTGCCAGCCGCGCTGGTGTAGAGTTCGGCACTGACCATCTGCATGGCGATGACGAGGGCCTGCATCGAATCGGCGCCGGCGCCGTAAAACCGGCGGGGGCCGGAGGGCCAATGGATCTCGTAGGCGCAGAGCCAGCATCCGGTCTCGAAGCGCGGTGTGGCGAGCGTAACCTCGACGGGGCGGTCCTGGCCCTGCTGGCGCAGGGTGAGGGTGCGGCGGGCGATGATCATGGGGGCTCCGTAAAAGTGCGAGGAACCCGTTTATAAGTACTTGAGCTTAGCTGGCAATGGTGCGGGATCAATATCGCCTGCAAGTCACTCGCCAGACAGAATACTCTTTTCGGCTCCCTCCGCCACAATTCCCCCCAAATCCCCCTTGACCCACCCCAGCGGCTGCCCTAAACAACCGGTCTCACCGAGATCGCTTGCGCTCCCGGCTCTCTTCGCATGAAGGGGCGGGGCGTTTTCGTTTTCTCAACCTCGCAAGAGCCGGCCTCCACCGGACGCGGGGATCATCTGGCGCCGCCCTCGGGCGGCTGACATGGAGACGGCCAATGGCTCGTATAGCGGGCGTTAACATCCCCACCAACAAGCGCGTCATCATTGCGCTTCAGTACATCCACGGCATCGGCGCCAAGAAGGCCGAAGAGATCTGCGCCAAGGTCAACATCCCCGCCGAGCGCCGCGTCGCCCAGCTGACCGACGCCGAAGTGCTCCAGATCCGCGAGACCATCGATCGCGACTACATGGTGGAAGGCGATCTGCGCCGCGAAGTCTCCATGAACATCAAGCGCTTGATGGATCTTGGCTGCTACCGTGGCCTGCGCCATCGTCGCCAGCTGCCCGTCCGTGGCCAGCGCACCCATACCAACGCCCGCACCCGCAAGGGCAAGGCCAAGCCGATCCAGGGCAAGAAGAAGTAATCTTCGCCGCGATCAATCTCCTCAAAGGTGTAGCCGCTGGAATTACGGCGGCGTAGAGACCGAAAGGCACGAGTCAAATGGCAAAAGAAGCAACCCGCGTCCGCCGCCGCGAACGCAAGAACATCGCCTCGGGCGTCGCCCATGTGAACTCCTCGTTCAATAACACGATGATCACCATCACCGACGCTCAGGGCAACACGATTTCCTGGTCGTCTTCGGGCACCATGGGCTTCAAGGGTTCGCGCAAATCGACCCCCTACGCCGCTCAGATGGCAGCCGAAGACGCGGCCCGCAAGGCCCAGGAACACGGCATGCGCACCATCGAAGTGGAAGTCTCGGGCCCCGGTTCGGGCCGCGAGTCCGCTTTGCGCGCCCTCCAGGCGGCGGGTTTCACCGTCACCTCGATCCGCGACGTGACTCCGATCCCGCATAACGGCTGCCGCCCGCGCAAGCGTCGGCGCGTCTGATCTATCTCTCTGCTTCCTATCGCATCCGCGTGGCCGACGGGCTCGCGGATGCTTATTGCAACGACACGCGAGGCCAGGGTCGACGGACCGATATGCCCCGCAACCGAAAGGTACAGTCGTGATTCAGAAGAACTGGCAAGAACTCATCCGCCCCAACAAGCTCGAGATCCTTCCGGGCGACGACGGCCGTCGTTCGGCCACCGTGGTCGCCGAGCCGCTCGAGCGCGGCTTCGGCCAGACGCTGGGCAACGCCCTGCGCCGCGTGCTGCTCTCCTCGCTGCAGGGCGCCGCCATCACCGCCGTGCAGATCGACGGCGTGCTCCATGAATTCTCCTCGATCCCCGGCGTGCGCGAGGATGTGACCGACATCGTCCTGAACATCAAGGACATCTGGGTCAAGATGCAGGGCGATGGCCCCAAGCGCATGGTTCTGAAGAAGTCGGGCCCGGGCGCCGTGCTGGCTGGCGACATCAGCGTTGTCAACGATGTGCAGATCCTCAACCCCAATCTGGTGATCTGCAACCTCGACGAGGGCGCGGAGATCCGTATGGAATTCACCGTCAACACCGGCAAGGGCTATGTGGCTGCGGACCGCAACCGCGCCGAGGACGCCCCCATCGGCCTGATCCCCGTGGACAGCCTCTATTCCCCCGTCCGCAAGGTCAGCTATCGCATCGAGAACACCCGCGAGGGTCAGGTGCTCGATTACGACAAGCTCACCCTGACGCTGGAGACCAACGGCGCCCTGACCCCTGAGGACGCCATCGCCTACAGCGCGCGCATCCTGCAGGATCAGCTGAACGTCTTCGTGAACTTCGAAGAGCCCAAGCGCGAAGAGACGGCCCCCTCGATCCCCGAGCTGGCCTTCAACCCGGCGCTGCTCAAGAAGGTGGACGAGCTCGAGCTGTCGGTCCGTTCGGCCAACTGCCTCAAGAACGACAACATCGTCTACATCGGCGACCTCATCCAGAAGACGGAAGCCGAGATGCTGCGGACCCCGAACTTCGGCCGCAAGTCGCTCAACGAAATCAAGGAAGTGCTTGCTCAGATGGGCCTGCACCTTGGCATGGAAGTGACGGGCTGGCCGCCGGAGAACATCGACGAGCTCGCCAAGCGCTTCGAAGAGCATTACTAGGACGGCAATCGGCGGTCGGCATTAGTTTATTCGACTGCCGACTGCCTACTACCCACTACCCACTACCAATCAACAGACGGTCGACCCTTGGTACGGCGGCCGTAAAAACGAAGGAGCACCACCATGTATCACGGTCGCGCCAAGCGCCGCTTCAACCGCACAGCCGAGCATCGCAAGGCGATGTTCATGAACATGTGCAACGCCATCATCAAGCACGAGCAGATCGTCACGACGCTGCCGAAGGCCAAGGACCTGCGTCCGGTCGTCGAGAAGCTCATCACACTGGGCAAGCGCGGCGACTTGCATGCGCGCCGTCAGGCGATCTCGCAGATCCGTGACGTCGTCATGGTCCGCAAGCTCTTCGACGTGCTCGGCCCCCGCTACAAGGACCGCCAGGGCGGCTATTGCCGCGTGCTGAAGGCGGGCTTCCGCTACGGCGACAACGCCCCTATGGCCGTGATCGAATTCGTGGACCGCGACGTCGATGCGCGCGGCAAGGATTCCGGCCCGGTGCAGGTCGAGGACGACGCTGAGGCCTGATCGGCCCCGGTTGCAGGAAAGACTCTTCAGGGCGGCTTCGGCCGCCCTTTTTCTTTTGATCGATTCCGCAGGTGTTGGGGGCTTGGCGCGGGGCAGGGCGCGCGCCTATATCCATCACGCCTCAACCGGATGGACCCATGCGCGCGCTCTCCCTCGCCCTGCTGCTCTGCTTCTCCCTCAGCTGCGCGCAGGCGCAGGCGCCCCAGCGGGTGGCGCCTGTGGACCGGGCTGTGGTGCAGCAGTCCTTCTCGCCTGTGGTCAAGCGGGTGGCGCCGGGGGTGGTCAATGTCTACGCCTCGCGCATCGAGCGGCAGGCCCGCAATCCCCTGTAGACGATCCCATCTTCCGCCAGTTCTTCGGCGGCGGACCGCAGCAGCGCAGTCCTACCTCTCAGTCGCTTGGCTCAGGGGTGATCGTGGATTCCTCGGGCCTCGTGGTCACCAACCACCATGTCATCGAGAACATGACGGATGTGCGGGTGGCCCTGGCCGACCGGCGCGAGTTTGACGCCGAGATAATCCTGCGCGACCCCCGCACCGATCTGGCGGTGCTGCGCCTCAAGAATGGCGGCAACTTCCCCTCGC
>CAMDOY010000377.1 GCA_945903655.1 Rhizobium sp. Q54
GGCCTGATCGAGCGCCTTCTTCGCGCCCCGCACGCCGCGTCCAAGGGCATAGAGATATTTGTCGAACATGGGAGCCGCTCCGTGGTGACGGGCCTCAGCGATTTATTTGGGAGCGGCCAGCGGCCACGCCACGCCCTCGCCCATCTGCGCCCTATGGCGCAAGAAGGCGTCGGCGAGCACGATGGCCATCATGGCCTCGCCCACGGGCACGCCGCGAATGCCCACGCAGGGGTCGTGACGGCCCTTGGTGCGCAGTTCGATCTCGGCGCCATGGCGGTCGACGGAGCGGCGGGGGGTGAGGATCGAGGAGGTCGGCTTCACGGCGAAGCGCGCCACGACCGGCTGGCCCGTGGAAATGCCGCCCAGCACCCCGCCCGCATGGTTGGACAGGAAGAAGGGGCGGCCATCATTGCCCATGCGCATCTCGTCGGCGTTCTCCTCGCCGCTGAGCGCCGCGCTGGAGAAGCCATCGCCGATCTCCACCGCCTTGACCGCATTGATGGACATGAGCGCCGAGGCCAGCTCCGCATCGAGCTTGCCATAGATGGGGGCGCCCCAGCCGGCGGGCACGCCCTCGGCCACCAGCTCGATCACGGCGCCGCAGGAGGAGCCCGCCTTGCGCACGCCATCGAGATAACCCTCCCAGAGGGCGGCGGCTTTCGCGTCCGGGCAGAAGAAGGGATTGTTGTCCACCTCGTCCCAGCTCCAGTTGTCCCGGTCGATCTTGTGGGGGCCCATCTGCACCAGCGCGCCGCGAATGGTCACGCCCGGGATGATCTTGCGCGCCACCCCGCCCGCCGCCACCCGCATGGCGGTCTCGCGCGCCGAGGAGCGCCCGCCGCCGCGATAGTCGCGCAGGCCATATTTGGCGTCGTAGACATAGTCCGCATGGCCCGGGCGATAGGCGTTCTTGATCTCGCCATAGTCCTTGGAGCGCTGGTCCACATTCTCAATGAAGAGCCCGATGGAGGTTCCGGTGGTGACCTGGCGGCCCTCGTCGTCGGCCATGACGCCCGAGAGGATCTTCACCTGGTCCGGCTCCTGCCGCTGGGTGGTGAAGCGGGACTGGCCGGGGCGGCGACGGTCAAGATAGATCTGGAGATCCGCCGCCTCCAGCGGAATCAGCGCGGGGCAGCCGTCCACGACGCAGCCAATGGCCGGACCGTGGCTCTCGCCCCAGGTGGTGACGCGGAACAGATGACCGAAAGTGTTATGTGACATGGCCCGACCCTGCTGAGGCCCGACTTCTAGGGTCGGGCGCGGGCGGGGTCAAATGGAGGGGTTCGCCACCGCCTCCACAACCGCCAACCGGCGCGGCTGGGCGGGGGCGCCGACCCATTCGGTGTTGGCGGGGATCGCCTCGCCCTTCATGATGACCGTCAGCGGCCCGAGCCGGGCGAAGCGGCCCACATGGGTGTCGTAAAGCACCGTGGAGCCCGCGCCCACGGTCACGCCTGCATCCACATGGACACGGCCGACCTTCATCACCCGGTCCTCGTAAAGATGGGTCTGCAGGGCGCACATGGAGTTCAGCACGGAATAATCGCCCACCCGCACGCAGTCGAATTCGGTGATGTCCGTCATGTCCATCCACACGCCCTTGCCGATTTTGGCGCCAAAGAGCCGCAGCACCCAGGGCAGGAAGGGCGTGCCGCGCAGATGTTCCAGCAGCACGCGTCCGGCCATGCCCCAATACATCACCGCCACCGCCTCGGTCCGCATGGCCCAGAAGGACCACATGGGCATGACCACCGGCTTGTAGCGACCCATGGTCGCCCATTTGATGAGGATGACCATGGTCGTCATCGCCAGCGAGATGGAGAGCGAGGCGGCGATGAAGATCAGGGTCAGATCAAGCCAGCGGCCCGCCAGCAGCGCGGGGGTGATCACCTCCACCGCCCAGGTGCCGAAGGTGATGAAGAGCGTGGTCGGCAGGGAGATATGCACCGCCTCGAAGACGCCGCGCGCGAATTTCTTCCAGCGCGGGGGCTCGTAGGTCCAGTAGCCGCCCGCATCGAACTTCTGCCGCACGGGCAGCTTCATGGGCGGCGTGCCGAACCAGGTGTCGCCCGGCGACATCTCCTCGTTGGCGGGCGGCTTCGACTTGATGCCGATCAGCGCGCCGGTGGGAATATCCGATCCCGGCGGCACAACCGCGTCATTGCCCACGAAGACCCGCGCGCCCGTGCGCACCCGGTCCAGATGCATGTAGCCGCGCCGGATGTCCTCGTCGCCCAGGATCACCTCGTCGGCGATGAAGCATTTCTCGCCGATCTCGACGAGATCGTAGCGGCCCGACAGATTGGTGGAGATTTCCGCGTCCTTGCCGATCTTCGCGCCCATCAGCCGATACCAGGTGCGCATGTAGACGGTGGCGAAGAGCGAGGACAGGGTCTCCAGCGTCACCTCGGTGGCCAGCGCCACGGTCCATTTGCGCAGGTAGAACCAGGAGTGGACGGAATAGGTCCCCTCGGTCACGCGCGGCAGCACGATCCAGCGCACGATGGCGATCAGGCCCACTGTGATCAGCACCAGCGCGAAGGAGGTCGGCCAGGCCATGATGGGGATCGAGGCGAGATAGAGCTTGTGATCAATGTCGCCGACGAGGTCATCGACCTTGTCGAAGACCCAGAAGGCCGGGAAGATCGGCAGCAGGCCGATGGGCGGGATCACCAGCAGCAGGGCGGTGTAGATGGAGGTCTGCGCGGCGCGCAGCAGGGGCGTGGCCTGGGCTTGCGGGGGCAGGCTCTCCAGATCCACCATGCCGACCTTCTGGGCGGGGGAGCCATCCCAGATCTCGCAGGGGGCTAGGCGGGATCCGGCTGGGATCGAGGTCAGATCCTTGATCTCGGCGCTGCGCCCGATGACCACATCCTCCTCGATGACGCAGGAGGTGCCGATATAGGCGTCTTCGCCAATCTCGATGCAGCCGATGATCAGCTCATTGCCCTCAACGCGCGCATTGGCGAATTTCAGCTTCGAGCCAAGGCTGGCGCCAGCGCCGATGGTGATGAGGTCAGGGGCGCCCCATTCGGCCTCGCCGATCAGCGCGTCATCGCCCACGCGGGCGCCCAGCGCGCGCAGATAGATGCGCATGACGGGCGAGCCCTGGAACCATTTCACATGCAACAGGCCCAAGAAGCGATGAGCCAGCCACCAGCGGAAATAATAGGAGCCCCAGAGGGGATAGCGCCCTGGCTTCGTGCGCCCGAGCAGGATCCACTTCATGGAGATGCCGATGAACACCGTCGCGATGTTGATGCAGATGTAGACGCCCAGCAGCGAGACCACTTCCTGCAGCAGCGAAGCGGAGGCGTCCGTCAGCAGCATGTAGCTGACGAAGACGCCCAGCCACTGCGCCGTCATCAAGGCCAGCACGATGGGCAGGGTGATCGCCTGCGCAAGGCCGCACAGGAATCGACGCAGCAGCGGCGGCGGGGTGAAGGAGAGGTCGCGCGGCGGCGCCATGAACTTCGCGCGGCCCTCGAGCAGATCGCCCATGGCTCGCAGGCTGCGGGCTTCATAGACATCCTGCAGGGTGAGGGACGCCAGTTCGTGATGCTTGCGCACCAGCGTCAGGAAGCGCGCCGCCAGCAGGGAATGGCCGCCCAGATCCGTGAAGAAATCCGCATCGAAGGGAATGGCCTGGGGCGGCAGCACGCTCTTGGCGGCCTCCAGCAGCTTGGCTTCCGTTTCGGTGCGCGGCTCCTCCTGCTCCTCGCCCATGTCGGGCGCGGCGGAGAGGGGCTGCTTCTTGAGGGCGTTGCGGTTGGCCTTGCCGGAGGGCAGGCGCGGCAATTCCTTCAGCAGCTCGAACCGCGCGGGCGTCATATAGGCGGGCAGCTTCTGGCGCAGGGCCGTGCGCAGGGCGCGCGGATCAAACTCGCCGCCATCGCTGGTGACGAAGGCGACGAGCTGGTCCATCCCATCGTCGTT
>CAMDOY010000378.1 GCA_945903655.1 Rhizobium sp. Q54
CAGGTCGTGGTGGAAAATATGGAGGCGGCTGACCTCCGAAAGCTCATCCAACCCGATTTCACAGCGTCAACACGGGTCGGGCCGCCATCCGTCGTGCTCGAGAATGAGGACGAGCTCCCGATTGACTATCTGGTTCCTCAGCCACCCAAACCAGACAAACGCGGGATCCTTGAGGCCTTGACCCGTGGCGCCATCGTGCCGGGGGCAAATCTAGCGCAGCCCAAGTTCATCCTTACAATTCGGAGCCTTTGAAATGACCTTCACCACAAGCCAATTGCGCCATCTGCGCGCCCCAATACGCCCCGAGGTTGTCAAGCAGCGGGAGGTCGAGGGCAAAGTCCTCCATTATCTGGAGGGCTGGCATATCATCTCAGAGGCAAACCGGATCTTTGGGTATGATGGGTGGGATCGGGAAACGCTCCAAAGCCAATGCGTTTGGCAAAAACAGATCGATTACCGCTACGCAGCTGCATACCTGACACGGGTCAAAATAACGGTGCGGGCTGGTGATCAAGTCATCCAACGCGAGGGACTAGGTTCCGGTGAAGCTCTAGCAGGGACAGCAGGGCAGGCACATGAGCGAGCAAGCAAGGCTGCCGAGACAGACGCAACCAAGCGGGCGCTCTCAACCTTCGGCAATTCTTTTGGTCTCTCTCTATACAGAGACAAGACGGAGGCGCCGCAACCCAAGAAAGCACGAGGCGCTATCGCTAAAACGTCCGCTCCAATAAAAGGCGGGGATGTCGAGGAGGCCGCGATCGTGGGGCCGGAAATAGAGGATGAGCAGGTATCTGCCGGTTCTCTCGATGCCGCCATGGTCGAGACCACAATCCCAATCTGGGTGCCCGCACCAGCGAGTGGAAACAGCCCCACGAAAGTGGAGCTGACCTCGGAGGGTTCACAGCCCGAGACCATCCGGGAGAAAATCGAGAAATCAACGCTCCCAATAGGTGAGCCTAAACGGATCCGTAACCGCGACCATCTCCGGTTTGTCGCCTCGCAGCCATGTCTGGTATGCGGACGGTCACCATCTCAGGCCCACCATCTTCGCTTCGCCCAACCCCGAGCCATGGGGCGTAAGGTCTCAGATGAGTTTACAGTCCCACTTTGCGCGAGCCATCATCATGAATTGCATATGCGTGGCAATGAAATCGAATGGTGGAAGGACAAGCAAATTGAACCACTCTCGATTGCTGATGAGTTATGGCGCGCCCATGTGAATTAACCTGACTATGGCCGGGCTTGCGCGTTTTGTCATGCGAGAGACCATCTACCCCTTGCTCGCCATATCGTTGTTGCCAACGCCAGACGGCGGTGCGAGTGACCCCGGCCCGCCGCGCGACCTCCGCCACGGGCAATCGTTGGTCGGAATGCAGGACAACATTCACCCGCTGAACGTGCTTCAAATGGCGATTGCGATGAGCTAAGATGCCAAGCAATCGCAGGTGATCTTCGGCATGCAGAAGTATATCGACTGTCCGTGCTATGCCGCCAGATTCGAATATCTCGCGGTGATTGTTATTCCTATATTGGTGTTAGTGCGCGAGGGGGAAGCGCCAGGCGCTTGTCCCGGTGAATGGACCAGTTGAGAATGTTAATGTACGAAGGATGCGACCTTGGCCAAGCATGACCCAACTCTCCCACCAACCATTCGGCGACGAATTCGGGGCGGTTTTAGGAACTTTCGGCGCAACATCTTCAAGCTCGTTTACGCTGTGCCTGCGCTGTTGACGTGGATGTCTCCATTCCGGTTCGTTAACATTGCGGTTCCGAGCCGGATTGGCCATCTCGCCATCGAGGTCGACTGGTTCCTGAAACGGCGTGCGCTCGGCCATTACGGTGCCATCCGACCGATCCTGATGTTGCGACCAGAACGGTGCGGTAATGCCGCGCTTCTGAGGATCTGGGCACCTTATTTCATCCATATCACGCATCCAGTCGTGGAGTTTCTGCTGCGACCGCTGATGTATTTCGACGCGTTGCGGATCGACACAAGCCCTTGCGTCTCGGGCTTTGGCGAGCCTGCGCTTTATCCACTCGTGAACGAAGAATGGGGCGACCGGCCCCCGTTGTTCCGCATTCCAGACGATATGGCGCAGAGGGGAGAGGCGGCGCTCGCGGCTCTGGGGGTGCCAACCGATGCATGGTTTGTCTGCGTTCACGCGCGTGACGGTATCTATTCTCCCGGCGACGAGGCGCTGCATGCGTTCCGCAATTCCAACGTCGCCCTGTGCGAGCCCGCTATCGATGAAATCATCGCCCGCGGTGGGTGGTGCATCCGGATGGGTGAGAAGGGCGCGCCGCCACTGCGAGAGCGCCCTAGGGTGATCAACTATCCCGATACGCCGTTCAAGTGCGACTGGATGGATTTATTCCTGTGTGCGCGGGCCCGCTTCTTTCTCGGCAATACGTCGGGCATTTGCATTGTTTCGATGATCGCGGGCGTACCTTCTGCGCTGACGAACATGATCCCATTCGGTGCGTGCCTCGGCCTCGGTCCACACGACATTTCGATTCCCAAGGGCCTCAGCCGCGCCGATGGCGAGCCTCTTACTTGGAGCGAGATCTTCTCGAGCGAAATTTCTGAGTACAGGTTCTTGTCGCAGTTCGAACGTATTGGTCTAATTCCCATCGAGAACACGCCCGACCAGATTCGTGCTCTCGTTCTTGAGATGTTGGGCACCCTAGATGGCGATTTCGTTCGCATTCAGGAGGTGTACGAGCTTCAGCAACGCTTCCGGACGATGCTAACTCAAAGGCACTACGTCCGCCACGCGACATCGCGCCTCGGCGCGGCCTTCCTTCGCGAACACGAACATTTGCTTCCGACGGTCAACGCACGGAAGGCCAACGGCGAGGAAAGCTCTTTAGCTAACTCGTAGAATGGCGGAGCAGGTTAAACGGCTCCTGAATAATCAATCCGCCATCAACGACAATGTCCTGGCCTGTGATGTAGGCGGCCTTGCTAGACAGGAGAAAGGAGACGAGGTCGGCAATTTCCAACGGGGTGCCGGCGCGCCCGGCGGGAACAGCATGGCGCAATTGCGTCTCGAATTGTAGATTGAATTCTGGTGTCCTCCCCGCCTCCGGCAGCGGATGGCGCTTGATGACGCCTGGACTGACCAGGTTGACCCGGACGCCATGCGTCGCGAGATGCGTTGCGAGATAGCGCGCCGCATGGGCTAAACCAGCCTTTGCGGCGTGATAGCCAATCGTCTCGTGCGCGATTCGCTGCGACAGGACAGAACCGATGAATACTATGGCGGCGTCTTGTCCCGTGCGCAGCAGCGGGAGCGCAGCGCCGGACATTTCCATCGCAGCCGTGAGCAGGATGTCAATCTCTTTGCGAAACATCGCGAGATTTTCGGGGAAGGGCTTGCGCGCGGCGCGTGACGGAGCTGCAGCGTAGACTAGGGCGTCGAGCCGACCGAAACTCTCCGCAATGCTGCTGACGAGGGTCTCGATGGAGGCGGCCTTCGTCACATCGAGCCGAGTATCGATGACGCCTTCCTTCGCAGACCAATCCGGTCGGGAGGGTGGATGGGAAAGGTCGGCGTTCACGACCATGTGGCCTTCAACAGCGAGTTGGTCTGAGATGACGCGTCCGATGCCAGACGCGCCTCCTACCATCAATATAATTTTGCTATTGCCCATGGACCGGCTCCTTAGGCGCTACGGTGAACGGGCCGAATTTCGAGCGTTCCCCAGAATGCGCGACGATCGGATTCGATAACATTGACGATCGCGTCCGAGACCGCGCTCGCGGGAATGTGCCAACTCTCGATCGGCTCATCTGCGAAGGTTGTGGCGCAACGACCAGGGGCGATGCTGGTGACGCGGATGCCATATTCCATCAACTCGATCTGCAGAACCTCGGTCAGCCCGTTCAGGCCAAACTTGCTGGCGCAGTAGGCTGCGAGCTTCGGTGC
>CAMDOY010000379.1 GCA_945903655.1 Rhizobium sp. Q54
GGCGGTTCCGTGTTGCAAGGTTTGGTGCATCACATCCTTTCGCATGGTGATCGCGGTGCAGGTGAACACCGGATCCATGTGAATGGAACCATAATAACCCATGTATTCGCCAAAGGGGCCCTCGGGCTCGCAATAGCCGCGCTCATCGAAATAGCCTTCGAGCGTGATTTCGGCGTCGGCGGGGACAAGGATATTGTTGGTGAGGCTCTTCACGAGCGGGGCGGATTCTCCGCGCATGGTGGAGACCATATGGTGTTCGTCCCCCTGCAACCGCGTGGTGGCGGCGATGAAATCGAGGGGATGGGCGCCGATGGTGAAGGTGACCGGCAGCCTTTCGCCTCGCTTGGCGCAGGCCTCATAAATGCGTTTGAGATCGGAGGGGGCCGTGATGTTGGTGCCGGTCTGGTAGCGATTGCGCAGGGACAGGCGACGGCTCCCCACGTTTGAGCGGCCCGTGGCGGGGTCAGTCACATAGTCAATGCCGGAGCTGATGTAGCAACTTCCGTCGAATTCGTGTTGGGGGTGGAAGGGGAGTTTCGTCAGGTCCACGTCCTTGCCGGTGATCTTGATGGCTTGGACGGGCGCCTCGTCGGAGGGAACCTCCACAGATTTCTTGGGGTTGGCGGACCGGTTGAGGAAATCCTCGTAAACTTTCTCCGGGGTGGAGTCGAAAGCCGCGATCAGGCGCTTGCGACTGCCCGCGGCCTTGGCGATCAGCTCCACGCGCTCAGGACCCGCCTGTTTGAACAGCACCGCCTTCTGCGTGTTCTCGATGATTTCGCTCAAGGCCGTCAGCGGCGTCGGATCTGCGCGAACTTCGACTTCGTCGAGATCAATCAAGCGATCAACAAATTTGCGCAAGCGGAACTTCTCAAAATCAAACTCACGTCCCTGCATCCCGGTCGCGCTCATGTTTCCAACCTTTTATTGCGTTTCGCAGGCGCCGCCCACACGGGCGCGCGCCTTATGATTTTAATAGTATCTCTGGCGAGGATCCCTGCAAAGTCCCGCCAGCAATCAAGGATCGCTCAATCGGCTCCCGCTCAGTCAAAGCGCACGTTGAATTCCTTGACGAAGTTGCGCCACCGATCAATCTCCGTCACGACGAAGCGATCAAGTTCTGCGGGCGATGACGCCACTGTTTCGAACCCGGTGTCCGCAAGCCACTTTGCTGTGGCGGGCTCCGTCAGCGCTGCGGTTATCTCCTTGTTGAGGAGGTTGATCGTCGCGGGCGGCGTGGCGGCGGGCGCGAAAAAACCCATCCAATTGTAGATGGCCGGTATGTCAAACCCCATTTCCCGCAGGGTCGGCACATCCGGCAAATCAGCCAAGCGTTGATCGGCGGAGACCGCCAGGGGCTTTACGGCGCCGGACTTGATATGCGGCATCAGGATCGCCGGGACCAAGGCGGTCAGCTGAACCTCATTGGCGAGCAAAGCCTGAACGGCGGGCGCGCCGCCCCGGAAGGGGACATGCGGCATTTCAAGCCCGCCGCGCCGCACAATCTGTTCCCCGACGAGGAAACTCAGCGTACCCACGCCTGGCGAGGAATAAGCGAGCTTGCCGGAGGGATTGGAGCGCGCCGCCTCGATAAACTCCTTGAGGTTGGCGCCTTTGACGGTGGGATGCACCGCAATGATCATGGGCTGGCGCGCTATCAGCGAAATGCCTGCGAAGTCCCGCGCCGTGTCATAGGGCAACTCCATGGCGCCGGCCGGGTTGACCGCATGGGCGGACAGCACCACGAGCAGAGTATGTCCATCCGGCGCCGAGCGCGCCACCACCTGGGACCCAATCTTGCCAGAAGCGGCGGGTCGGTTGTCCACGACCCATGATTGGCCGAACCGCTCGACCATGCGGATCTGGATCAACCGGGCGATCATATCGCCGGGATCGCCAGGACCGGTCCCCACGATGACATTGATCTGCTTGGACGGGAAATTTTGTGCCTGTGCGACGCCTCCGGCGGCCAATACATGCGCCATAAGCATGGCGACCCCAGCGCAAACCAGTGGCCTGATGCGATGAAAATTCATTGTTCCCTCCTGCCCCCGCTCTTCTTATGTCTGACGGCTAAGGCCGACGGACCGAATAGCTTGATTTTACGGGTTGAGGGGAATGTTACCGCATGCTCCTTGCTTGCGCTAGTGATCGGCGCCCCTTGTGGAAAGCGCGCGTCTCCGCGCGCCCCCACATGGGTAAGACCTATCTTTTGTTTCCGTAAATCACGTCATAGACGTTGCAGGCGATGCCCGTGGCCTCATAGCCATCCTGTCCGGTCGCCTGGGCGATCGAGAACATCTGCTGAGCAAGCCCGACGAAAGGCATCGGCGCCTCGATCTCGCGGGCCATGTCGAGCCCAAAGCCGACATCCTTGGGCATCCAGGATTTGCGCGGCTTGAAGTTGCGGCTCACCACGACCTCCATGATGCGTTGGGTCGCAATGGAGTCCTGCTGGGAGTTCTTGAGGATGCTCTGGAACGTGGCCTCATCCAGACCGCCCTTCTTCAGCAGCCAGCAGACCTCGATGATGCTCATGTGCTGAACCGCCGCCAACATGGCCATGGCGTTCTTGACCAACTTTGCGTTGCCAAGCTCGCCCACATGGAGGATCGATTTGCCCATGGGGCGCATGATCGGCTGGAGTTCGTCGAACAAGGCACGATCTCCAGAAAGCCAGAGCGCGAGATGCCCGGCGGCGGCCACCTCTTCGACGCCGCCAGCGGCCGCATCAACGAGGGTCCAGCCCTTCTTCACAAGCTCGTCGTTCACCCCGAGAATGGTCGATTTATCGATGCTGCTGAAATCGATCCAAAGCTTGGCGCCGCTCGTCGCCTCGGCAAGCCCGCCCGCCCCAAGCCCGACGGCGCGGACCGCCTCATTGTGCGGGAGCATGGAGAGCACGATCTCACAGGACTCGGCCACGGCTTTGGGCGTGGCCACGAACTGCGCCCCCTGCGCCTCCAGCGCGCTGGCCTGCTCACGGCGCAGATCGGTGACGACCAGACGATAACCTGCCTTGATCAAATTGGCGGCCATGCCGCTGCCCATGCCGCCGGTGCCGATGAAACCGATGGTCTTCATGCCAATCACTCCCTTGATGCTGGATGTTCCAAACCGAACCCATATCTCAAACCCGGGACATCGCCCAGCATCGTTTTGCCGCCCATCGCGATCCTGCTTAAGGCGCCACGCCCGGCGCCGGGGGCAAATCACCCTGCCACTGCACCAGGGCTTTACGTCCGGCGTCGGTGAGCGAATAGACCCCTCGCTCGACGCGCTCGAACCAGCCATAAACATTGTGCAGCAGAATCTTTGGCGCGTCAGGCGCCGTCTCCTTGAGGTCCCGGGGACGCTTTGGCTGATCAGCCAAAGAGACGGCGCAAGAGAGGGCTTGCTGGCGATAGGCGGTCATAATGGGCCGACGCGTACTGCCCCCATCCGTTGGATCGCCCCGTCTTTTGCGATGCTCTTCGGCAAGGCGAGACTTTCGTTTCGCATCGTGCCGGGGCCGCCAGGCGACCGGTTCCACCAGCACTTCCACCCGACCGGAACTGAAGACGCTCAACAGGCCGAATCCGCACAACCGGCAAAGCTTCTTGACGCGCGGATCCGCCTCCCGCCCCCGTCCCCGCAAGGATGCGCGCACCGCCAGCCAAACCTCATCACAAGCAGCCGATCGATCCACAGCCTGCAAGACAAGTTCAAGATTGAATGAAAGCTTGAGTTCGCAAACGATGAGCGCGGTGGACGAACCCTGTTTCACCGCAACAATGTCACAGCCATCAATCTCGCCCTTCGCCTCGAAGCCGAGTCCTTCGAGAAATTTTTTGACGGGCTTGTAAAGGCTGGTTTCCAAAACTTCGTCTTTCGTCATTGCCCTGCGCGCACAGGCTTGATTCGCGGATTGATGAT
>CAMDOY010000380.1 GCA_945903655.1 Rhizobium sp. Q54
GGCGTTTCTGTTTCAGGAAGGCGGCGTCGATGACGCCGATATGGCCCAAAAGGGTAAGGATGACCGGCAGCTGGAAGGCGATGCCGAAGGCGAAGACCAGCGACATCATCAGCGACAGATATTCGCTCACCTTGGGCAGCAGCTCGATGGTCGCCTGCCCGGGCTCGTTGAGCTGCTGCATGCTCACCGAGAAGCGGATCAGCATGGGCATGACGCCGAAATAGACGAGCACCACCCCCAGCCCGAAGAACACCGGGGTCGCGATGAGATAGGGCAGGAAAGCGTGGCGCTCGTGCTTGTAGAGGCCGGGCGCCACAAAGGCGTAGATCTGCCCCGCGATCACCGGAAAGGCGATGAAGGCCGCGCCGAACATGGAGAGCTTCAGGTTGGTGAAGAACTGCTCCAGAAAATGGGTCGCGATGAGCTTGGCCTTGTCCGCCCCCACCACGCTCACGAAGGGACCGATCAGCACATTGTAGATGTGGTGGGAGAAATAGAAGCACACCACGAAGGCGACCAGAAAGGCGATGACAGCCTTGATGAGCCGCGCGCGCAGCTCGATCAGATGCTCCATCAGGGGTGCCTTGGTGGCTTCGATGTCAGCGTCGGTCATGCCGCCCCGCCTGTCTTGAGGGGCGCATGGTCAGGCGCGGGCGCGGGCGCGGGCGCGGGTTCGGGAGCGGCGACCTGCGTCAGGGGATCAGGGTCCGGGATGGAGGTGATGGCGGGCGCAGGCAGATCCGCCGTCTCCACCGCTGCCACGGGCGCATTGAGCGAGGACTCGACCTGGGAGCCCACCTCGTTGAGCTGGGTCTTCACATCAGCCAGCGGATCGAAATTGGTGAAGTTGGCGCTCTCGGACATCTTCTGGACGTCCTTCTTGAGCTCCTCCAGCTCGGACTCGCGCATGGCCTCCATGAACTGGCCCTGGAACTCAGCGGCCATGCGGCGCACCTTGCCAAGCGCATTGCCCACCTGGCGCAGAACGCCAGGCAGCTCCTTCGGTCCGATCACGACAAGCGCGACGATGCCGATGATCAGAAGTTTTCCGCTATCGATGTCGAACATCGGATTGGGTGCACACGCTTATACGCCGGCGGCCAAAGCGGCCCCGGCGCGCTTCCGATGATGGGTTCAGCTGGCCTTGCGGGGCTCTGGCGCATGGGCGGGGTCGGCGGCCTGGCCCGGCGCATGGTCAAGGGTGCGGGCCACGGCGGGATCGGCAGGCTTCTCAGCCGGCTTCTCGTCCTCCTCGACGAGGCCCTTCTTGAAGGACTTGATGCCCTTGGCGAAGTCGCCCATCAGATCGGAAATCTTCCCCTTGCCGCCAAACAGAACAAGCACGATCGCGCCAACGATGATCCAGTGCCAAATCGAAAAGCTACCCATAACGACCTCCAGAACGCCGCAACCGCCTCTGCGCGGCGAGAATTGACCCTGAACCTATGCGTCCCCAGCGGCAAAAACAAGAACGCTGGAGACACAAGCTGGCGATCAAGGGGAAGATCAACCTCGCCTCATGGCTGGACCTGCATATAGGGGACTTCGCCGCGCCTCAAATCTCTTTTGGCGTTTGCGACGGAATTTCGGGATTTTCCGCCTCTGCGGCCTCGGGCTCAGCGCTTTCGGGCTCCACAGCGGAGGCCTCGACCGCGTCCATATCGATCAGCGCCTCAAGCTCGACCTCGGCATCCGCCTCAAGCGCAACGTCCGTCTCGGCGGTCGCCGCCGAAGCCTCGTCCCCGTCGCCGGGCACAAGAGCCTGCTCGTCGAACAGGTCGATGGCGCCATCCTCAAGGGGATCTTCATCCTCGGTCAGTTCAGCGCCATCGCGGGGCTGGGGCACGCCGAAGCCCTCGGGTAGACGGCCATCGAACATGCCGGCCGCCTTCAGCTCATCAAGGCCCGGCAGATCGCCGATGGTCTCCAGGCTGAAATGCAGCAGGAAGGTGTCGGTCGTGCCATAGGTGATGGGCCGACCCGGCGCCTTGCGCCGCCCGCGCAGACGCACCCAGCCGGTCTCCATCAGCACGTCCAGGGTGCCCTTGGAGATGGCGACGCCTCTGATTTCCTCGATCTCCGCCCGGGTGACGGGCTGGTGATAGGCGATGATGGCCAGGGTCTCGATGGCCGGACGGGACAGCTTCTTGGGCTCGGAAACCTCGCGCGAGAGCAGCCAGCTCAGGTCGCTGGCGGTGCGGAAGGTCCAGCGGCTGTTCACACGGATGATGTTGATCCCGCGTCCCGCATATTGGGCGCGCAGGGCCTCCAGAGCGGTGAGGGCGGTGACCCCTTCGGGCATATGCTTGCCGATATCCTTCTCATCCACCGGCTCGGATGACACGAAGATCAGCGCTTCGGCGATGCGTGTCCCCTCGCGCAGGGCCTCGGCCTGGCGTTCATCCAGGTCATGATCCGGAAACAGTCGGGCGATCTCGGCCACGTTTTCTCCTCACTCAAACTCAAGCCGCCTGCTCATCGGAGGGGTCCTCCGATGGCGGCGGCTGGGACGGTTCTTCACGCCGACGCACCCAGAGCGGCGCGAAGGCGCTGTCCTGCCGCAGATCGATCACCCCCTCGCGCACCAACTCCAGAGACGCGGAAAAGGCTGAGGCCCTGACGCTTTTGCGCATTTCCGGGGCCACGCAATATTCGATCAGGTAATGGTCCATGATGGTCCATTCCATGGCGACCCCCGCCAGCCGCTCCAGCGCCGCACGTGCGTCGTGGATCGACCAGACATGGCGCTTGTGCAGGGTGACCCGCGAGAGCGCCTGCATCTGACGCTGGCGCGCATAGGCCGAGAGCAGGTCATAGATCGAGGCCTTCCACTGGGGATGGCGCAGGATTTCGATGCCGGAGGGCGAGCCGTTCAGATGGACGTCCCGGCCGAGGCGCGGGCGATTGATCAATTTTTCAGCAGCGGCGCGGATCGCCTCCAGACGGCGCAGGCGCGCGGCGAGCGCGGCGGCCAGATCAGCGGCGGCGGGCTCGGGGCCCTTCGGCGGCTCGGGCAGCAGAAGGCGCGATTTCAGATAGGCGAGCCAGGCGGCCATCACCAGGTAATCGGCGGCGAGCTCCAGCCTTACGCGGCGAGCAACGTCAATGAAATCAAGATATTGATCAACCAGAGCCAGGATGGAGATCTTCTGGAGATCCACCTTCTGACGGCGGGCGAGTTCAAGCAGAAGATCGAGCGGCCCCTCAAACCCGTCGACATCGACGAGAAAAGCCGACTCGGAGTCCGACTTGTCGCCCTCCGGCTCGAACGGCAGTTCAACAGACACGAATCACTCTCCAACGCACAAGCCGGATCTCCCGGCAGGCGACAGAGACTCTGGCTGGTCTAGGCGGTCGCCGCAAGCATCAAGTGGAGCCTGGCCCGCGCATCCACAAGATCTAGTGGCTGGGAGGGCTTTTTGATAAGCTCCAGCGCATGTTGCGCCCGTTCAAGGCTCTTGCCCCGCAAATAGGGCGCGGCCTCCGCTACCGGCGCCGTCTCCGCCCAATTCCCGTTGCAATGGAGGGCGAGATCGACCCCTGCGTCGAAAACCGCCCTCGCCCTTTCGCCATATCCCCCGCTGAGGGCCTTCATGGAGAGGTCGTCGCTCATCAGCAAGCCATCGAAGCCGATGAAGCCGCGGATGACCCGGTCCACCACCAGCGGCGAGCAGGTGCCGGGACGCTCGGGGTCAAACGCCTCGTAGACCACATGCGCGGTCATGCCCAAGGGCATGTCGCAAAGCAGTTTAAATGATTTAAAATCAATCTCTTCCAACTCTTTCTGCGAAGCGTTCACGCGCGGCAGCTCCAGATGGCTGTCCGCCTTGGCCCGTCCGTGACCGGGGATATGCTTGACCACCGGGAGGACGCCCTGGGCCAGCAGGCCCTCGCAAACAGCACGGCCAAGAACC
>CAMDOY010000381.1 GCA_945903655.1 Rhizobium sp. Q54
CGGCCTCTTCCAGGCCGCCAAGCGCAAGGCCCGCGGCTACAAGCGTTTCGCAACAATGCGCACCGTTCTGTTCCTAATCGCCGGAAAACTCGACTTCGCCCAAATCAAACCCAAGGCTCTGTAACCCACTCATAATTCAAATGAGCCAATTTTGTTACTGGACGCCCTGAAGACCAATCGCCTTGACCATCTTTCCCCAGCGCTCAACTTCAGATGTGAAAAACTGCAAAGCGTCGGCTCGCGTCAGAGACTTTGACACCAATCCCATTTTGGTGAACTGCACGCCAATTTCAGGGTCTTGAAGAACTTCATTGATAGAAGTGTTGATGAATTCGAGAACTGCGGTTGGCGCGCCCGCCGGAGCGAATATTCCGGTCCAGGAACTAGGGGTAAAACCTTGATATCCCTGTTCTTCATAGGTAGGCACTTGCGGCAACAAAAGAGTACGCTTTGCGCTGCCAACAGCGATTCCAGCCAACTCGCCATTAAGAATGGAACTCATCACCGAAGAGGTGCTGGCCATCAGATTAACGTCGCCGGTCATCAAGGCGAGCTTTGCTGGATTGCCTCCGGAAAAAGGAATGTGCTTGACATCTGTCTTCGCCAGGACCTTGAAGAAATATTCCGCCGATATGTGGGACCCGCTACCTATTCCAGACGAGCCCATATAGAGCTTTCCATCCGCTGCGACCTTCATGACATCTGCAAGCGTTTTGATGCCTGACTTGGGATTTGACGCGAGCAGCTCCGGCGCCTCCACAGGAATGGCTACAGGCGCCAGGGAAGACACCGAGAACCCCTTATCTTTATTGAGAGTTTCATTAATTGCCAAAGATGTCGTCGTAGCCAACAATGTGTAACCGTCAGGCGCGGTGATGGACGTTGATCGCGCTGCAATATTCCCGCCTGCTCCAGGGAGGTTTTGCACGATGACGGCTTGCTTCCAGCGGTCAGCAAGTTTGTTGGCGATCAGACGAGTGACGCTATCCGCAAAGCCCCCGCTCGCGAAGCCGACCATGATTGTTACGCGCTTTGTCGGCCAGGTGTCCTGGGCCTTCGCGGCGATCGTCATTGAAGTTGACAGAGCCACCACGATCACCAGGGAGCCAATGGCTCGCCTCAGTTTGATCCCCATGTGTCGCCTCCTGGTCGCCCGTTATCTTCTTTGTGCAGTCAGGCTCATATATTTCCACCCAAAAGACAAGGCCGCAGCGCCGGGGGTGACCACGCTCTGACCGGCGGGATAAATGGGAAAACTGTCTAGCGCCAGGCGCAATCTTGATCTACCATCGTGACTATCTTAGCATTGACGTCAAAAAATATGCAGGATCATAGGGAGACGGCATGGCCAGTCATGAGACGGATGGATGGATCGGCGCCAGCCTCCTGCGCAAGGAGGACGCCCGCCATCTGCAGGGCGCTGGCTCCTTCGTCGCCGACATCCGCCTGCCGGGCCTGCAGGACATCACCTTCGTGCGCGCGGACGTGGCCCATGGCCGCCTCAAGGCGATCCACAAGCCTTCGGACGCAGCGGCCCGGGTCTTCACGCTGGCGGACCTTGGAACACAGGTGCTGGAGGCAGGGCCGGAGCTGGCCGCCTTCAAGAACGGCCCCTACCCAGCCCTCGCCGATGACAAGGTGCGCTATGTCGGGCAGGCCTATGCGGCCTGCGTGGCGCCCACCCGCGCCCTCGCCGAGGACCTCGCCGAGCGGGTCAGGGCCGACATCGAGACCCTGCCAGCGGTGGTGGACGTGGTGGAGGCCATGCAGCCACAGGCGGCGCGGCTCTTCGACCATTGGCCCGACAACGCCTACATCCGCGCAAGCGTGATCGAGGGCGACATCGCCTCGGTCAGCAAGGCTCCCATCCAGCTCAAGCGGCGCTTCCGCATGAACCGTCAGGCCACCGTGCCGCTGGAATGCCGGGGCGTGCTGGCCTATTGGGACCCGCGCATGGAGGAGTTGGTGATCTACCTCTCCACCCAGGGCCCCCATGTGATGCGCCTTGGCCTCGCCCAGGCCCTCAACCTGCCGGAGCACAAGGTGCGCGTCATCGCCCCGGATGTGGGCGGCGGCTTTGGCGGCAAGAACCGCCTGCTGCCGGAGGAGATCGCGGTCGCGGCCATCGCCATGAAGGTGAAGCATTCCGTGCGCTGGATCGAGGATCGGCGCGAACATCTGATGACCTCCATCCACGCCCGTGATCATTTCTATGATCTGACGATCTATGCGGAGAGCGACGGTCGCCTGCTGGGCATCGAGGGCGCCGTCTATATCGACGCTGGGGCCTATGCGCTCTGGCCCACCGGCTCCTTCATGGAGGCGAGCATGGCCGCGCGCAATCTGCCGGGGCCCTATCGCATCAAGCATCTGGCGCTGGAGACCTTCACGGTGGCCACCAGCAAGGCGCCCATGGGCCCCTATCGCGGGGTGGCGCGGCCGGGCGCCTGTTTCGCCATCGAGCGCATGGTCGATGAAGTGGCCCGCGAGATCGGACGCGAACCCTCCGAGGTGCGCCGCCTCAACATGGTGCAGGCGGAAGAACTGCCCTACCGCACGTCCGGCGGCAACATGTTCGACACCGGCGACTATCACGCCTCCCTCGACAAGGCGATCGAGATGATCGACCTGCCGGGTCTGCGCGCGCGCCAGCAAAGGGGCGAGGCGGATGGGCGCAAGATCGGCGTCGGCTTCGCCTTCTATTCCGAGCAGAGCGGCCATGGGCAGGCGGAATGGACCAAGCGCAAATCCCGGGTGGTGCCGGGCTATGAATCCGCGCGCACCCGCATGATGCCCGATGGCTCCGTGATCATCCATGTGGGCGCGCAGAACCATGGGCAGGGACACGAGACCTCCCTCGCGCAGATCGCAGCCCACGAACTGGGCCTGCATCCCGACCAGATCGTGGTCCGCTATGGCGACACCTCCACAGCCCCCTTCGGCTTCGGCTCCTTCGCCTCGCGCACCATCGTCTTTTCAGGCGGCGCGGTGGCGCGGTCCACCCGCGTCATCGCCGAGAAACTGAGGCGCATCGGCGCCCACCTGCTGCAGGCGGATGTGGCGCAGGTACATATCGACAAGGGCCGGGTGGTCGGCCCGTCGGGCTCCGTGAGCTTCGCCGAAATCGCCCGCGCGGCCCATGTGCGACAAGAGTTTCTGCCGGAGGGCATGGACCCCCTGCTCGAAAATGTCTCGACCTATGAGCCCTCGGACTCCGCTGGCGTCTTCTCCTATGGCACCCATGCGGTCGCCGTGGCGGTGGACCCTGCCACCGGTAGCGTCGAAATTCTGGACTATGTGGTGGCGGAGGATTGCGGCGCCATGATCAACCCCATGATCGTGGATGGGCAGGTGCAGGGCGGCATCGCGCAAGGCATCGGCACGGCCCTCTATGAGGAGATCCCTTTCTCCGCCGAGGGCCAGCCGCTGGCGACCACCTTCGCCGATTACATGATGCCCTGCGCTACGGAGATTCCCACCGTGCGCATCGCCCATTTCGTCACCCCCGCCAAGGTGACGGAATATGGCGTGAAGGGCGTCGGCGAAGGGGGCGCCATCGCGCCGCCCGCCGCCATCGCCAACGCGGTGACCGACGCCTTCCGGGATCTGCACGCCCAGTTCAATGAAACGCCGCTCACGCCGCGCCGCGTCTCCGAAGTCATAGCCGCCGCCCGCGACGCGAGGGGGATCTGACATGAAACCAGCTCCCTTCGACTACGCCCGCCCCCAGAGCGTGGCGGAAGCCCTGACCATGCTGGGCGAGGGCGATGCGCTCATCGCAGGCGGCCAGTCGCTGCTGCCCCTACTGGGCCTGCGCATGGCGCAGGTGCGCCGCCTCGTGGACATCAGCCGCCTGAGCGAGCTGCGCCAATGCAGCGAAACCGACGG
>CAMDOY010000382.1 GCA_945903655.1 Rhizobium sp. Q54
AACAGTGGGGAGGGGTGCGGGGTGGGGGTCCACGCATCTGGGGAGGTTCGCGCCGATCAACAGCGCCAACGCTCCCTGGATGGCGCTGGTTTAGCCCCACAATTCCTTCGTCGCGAGCCGCGCGCCTTTCGCCAGCGACTCGAACTTCGCCCAGACGATCTCCGGCTCCACTTCCGGGCGCTCGCCGGGGCGCAGGGTGGAGGCGAAGCCGCAGTCGGAGCTGGCCATGACGCTTTCGCGGCCCACGATCTTCGCGATCTTCAGGATGCGCTCGGCCACCAGTTCGGGATGCTCGATGATGACGGAGGCATGGGTGATGCAGCCGGGCAGCAGCACGCGCCCTGCGGGCAGCTTCACATGCTCCCACACGCGCCATTCATGTTCGTGGCGCGGGTTGGCCATTTCGAAGGAGTAATACTTCGCCTTGATCTTCACGATGAGGTCGGCGAGGTGCTTCATCTCCATGTCGCTGGTGCGCGGGCCCATGTTGATGCCGTAGCAGGTGTGGTGGCGCACGCGCTCTTCGGGGATGTTGCGCAGGGCGTGGTTCAGCGCCTCGATGCGCTTGGCCGCCCAGGCGCGGGCCTCCGCGATGCTCTCCTCGGGCGCCAGCATGTAGTGCATGGCCAGGCGCGGATCATCGATCTGCACGCAGAAGCCCGCCTCCACGATGGCCTCATATTCGTGGCGCAGGGCCTCGGCCACCGCCTCGATATGCTCATCCTCTGTCTTGTAGAACTGGTTCTCCATCAGGCCCGCGCAGCTCGAGGGCGAGACCGAGGGCATGAAGACGTCGATGGGGTCGACGCCCACCAGGGCGTCCCTGAGATTGGCGAGGTCCGCCTTCAGCGGCTCCAGATTGGCGTAGGTGATGGGCGCGGTGCAGGCCCAGCGCGCCTGGGCCGAGCCCGAATGTTCGCCGGTGCGGTAGAAGGTGGGGAAGTTGATGTTCTCGCGTGTGCGGCGCTCGCCCAGCTTCGGGGTGATGGGCGTCAGGCCCCCCAGCCGCTCGGTGGCGTAGAGCTGGAAGCTGGTCTTGGACTGCTCGCCATCGCTGACGATGTCGATTTCGACGTCCATCTGCTTGCGCACGGTGGCGGCGACGGCGGCTGCGGTCTGGGCCTGCATGTCCGCGGGGTCATAGGGTTGCTTGGTCATGCGCGCGAAGAGCAGCGCGGAAAGCGCGTCAGGCCGGGGCAGGCTGCCCGTGTGGGTGGTGAGGATGCGCTTGGAGCCTTCGTTGAGCCGCGACATGTTTTCTCCCTGAAGTGGCGTTTGGTTAGCCCACCTTTAGCGCGGTCGCGCGCCGGGTGAAACCACAAATCTTGAGCAGGTCAGGTGGGCAGGCGCCCAGCGTCTATCCCAGTCGCGCAAGGGCGGGGAAGGTCTCCAGCAGCCAGAAGCTCATGGTTTGCATACCGCCCGTGAGGAAGGCGACGCCCGTGAGCACCAGCAACACGCCCACCACCTTCTCCACCTTGCCGAAATGGCGGGAAAACCGCTTGATGAAGCGGAAGAAGGGCTCGATGGCGAGCGCCGCCCCCAGAAAGGGCAGCCCCAGCCCCGCCGAATAGACCGCCAGCAGCCCCGCCCCCTTCAGGGCCGTATCCTCCGACCCCGCCACCGCCAGAATAGCCGCGAGGATGGGGCCGATGCAGGGCGTCCACCCGAAGGCGAAAGCCAGCCCCATGACATAGGCGCCCCAGACGCCCACGGGCTTCTCCACCTGCACCCGCGCCTCCCGGTAGAGCAGGCCGACCCGCCAGACCCCCAGAAAATGTAGCCCCATGGCCACGATGGCCAGCCCCGCCGCATAGGACAAGAGGTCGATATATTCGCGGATGACCTGCCCGAAGACCGAGGCGGTCGCGCCCAGCGCCACGAATACGGTCGAAAAGCCCAGCACGAAGAGCAGCCCCGCCAGGGCCACATCCCGCCGCGCCCGCCGCTCGCCCGCGCCAGACAGTTCCTCCACCGTCGTTCCCGCGATGAAGGTGAGATAGGGGGGCACGAGCGGCAGGACGCAGGGGCTCAGAAAGGAGAGCAGCCCCGCCGCCGCCGCCGCGCTCAAGGTGATGTCAGAAGCCATGGCCCCTTGTAGCGCGTTGCGGGGCCGGGGACAAAGGGCGCTGCCGCCTCAAAACGCCACCTGATAGCCACCCATCACATTCACCGCCATCTGGCTGCTGAAAGCCTGGCCGCGAACCGACACATGGCCGGTCAGGCGCTGGGTCCTGTCGATCTGGTAGAAGAGGCCGACATGGCCCACGGGGCGGAAGCGGTTGGAGATCTGCGCGCCCGGGAGGGCGAAGGTTTCGAGGCCGGGGATAGCGCTGGCGCCCGCATAGGCGCTGGCCTTTTGCGCGAGGTCATATTCGGCGCCGAGCGCCAGCTGGAAGCCGATCTGGTCGGTCACCTGACCCTTCAGGCGCAGGCCCGTCGTGGCGGTGGTGAGGCTTTGGGAGAAAGGCGCATAGGAGAGCGGAAAATCCACGACGTCCGCCACAGTCCTCTCCCCATAGGCGCCCCGGCGCGCCAGCGTGTGGCGCAGGCCCACATAGGGGGTGACCATGGTCGCGCCATCCAGCGCCAGGCCCCAGCCGATCTCGCCTGCTACGCCATAGCTGTTGAGGCTCGCCTTGCCGGAGCCGGGCTCTGTCTCCGCCAGCCCACTGGTGCGGGCGACGGTCACGGCGCCCCTGTTCATGGCCGCCGTCAACTTGCCCTGCAGGCCGCGTCCCTCGCCCTCCTGATCGTAGCCCAGGAAGGCCCCGATGAGCGGTTGCGGATCCCCGAAGGTGAGGCCCTGCGGATCGCGCCGGGCGAGGCTGTAATCGAGGAAGGCGCCAAGGCGCAGTTGCTGCGCGAGACGCTTGGCGCCGATCAGCACGCCGGCGCCTTCGCTCATGCTGTCCATGGCGCTGTAGCGGGCCTGAAAGGACAGGCAGTAGGCGTCGACGCCCGTGGCGGACAGCGTGCCATGGTTCGTCACCAAAGCTGTATCGGCCAAGACGGCATAGGCTTCGCCTCCGCTGGCGGTCGCGGTGATGGAGCTTGTGACGGCATTGTCCACCGTTGCAATGCCGCCCGCATAGACGCCATAGGCGTAGCCCCAACCCGTGGCCTGCGCCGTCACGGCGCCGGTTCCCGCATTGGTTACGGTTGCGTTGGCGTTGAGAGCGTAGACGCCTGCGGCGTCACCAGAGCCTGCGGTCGTTCCCGAAATCGCGCCGCTGTTGGTCACCGTGGCCGTGTTGCTCGCATGTACGCCATAGGCGACGCCTGCGCCGCTGGCGCCATTGCTGGCGGCGGAGATGGTTCCGGCGTTGGAGGTCACGGTGGCGTCGGTCCCGGCCCAGACGCCATAGGCGGGGCCTGATCCGGCGGCCGTCGCGCTGATGGTTCCATCCTTCGACGACACCGTTGCGGTGGTCGCCATGGCGCGCGCGCCATAGGCCTCGCCGGACCCGCTGGCGTCGGTGCTGGAACCACTGATCGTGCCTGCGTTCCCGGACCCGCCATTCGTCTGCGCCTTGATGCCGCCCGCATTGCTGACGGTCGCGGTGCTGCCGTAAACGCCCCAGGAATTGGCTGATCCGCTGGTTCCCTGGATCAGGCCGGTATTGGCGCTCACGGTGGCGGTGGTGCTGGCGACAATGCCCCAGGCTGTGCCTGACGTGCTGGTCCCCAGAATATTGCCGCTGTTGCTTCCAACGGTGACGCTGGTTTGATAAGCGCGCAGGCCGGAGGCTTCAGATGAGCCGCTGGTTCCATAGATGTCGCCAGCATTGCCGGTGACAGTGACCGTGGCGACAGGTCCGTAGGTATAGACGCCGGAGCCCCCCCCTGATCCGGAGGTCCC
>CAMDOY010000383.1 GCA_945903655.1 Rhizobium sp. Q54
GCTGGCCATCCTTGACCGCCGACCAACGCCTCGCCCCGGGGAAGGCAGGTCGGGACGGAGGGATGGTCTGCCCGCTCTAACAAAGGGATACTCTGATGCGCGTCGTCACCTGGCAAGCGCCCTAACCCACTCGGTTTTCAAAAGAGGCATTTTTTTGAAGCTTATGCCGCGCCAAGTTATCTTGTTGATAAGATCAACGCGATCAACACTGCGCAATAGATTCATTTATGGCGCATGAAGATGATGGTGACTTGGATGATTGCCAGCATCGAAGATGGGAGTTTTAAGAATTAATCAACTATCCAGCAATCAAGTTACGAAAATGTTCGATCACTGGTTTCTGCGTTTGATAAGCTTTCCGAATAGGTTCCTGATAGCTTCATATCCGATTAGCCAATCATCAATATCCAGCTTGCTACACCTTGCTGCGGGACCGGATCACCATCTGGAGATCTTGGAGGAACGCTACGGACGGTGCTCGACAATGATCACCTCCCAACTGCCCGTCGACCGATGGCACGACATCATCGGTGACCCAACCTACGCCGACGCCATCCTCGACCGCCTCATCCACAACGCACACCGCATCTAACTCAGCGGCGAAAGCCTGCGCAGGGGGCGGATCTGGGCGACCTGCAACGGGACGGCGTCCGGCTCGCAAGGCTCATGCTCGTCGCCATGACCATCGCGGTGAGGCGGTTTCGGCGGACGCTTGATTAGGGGGCGTAGCCTGTCCCGCTCTGGTCATACGCGCGCCTGTGCGCTAAGCTGGCGAAAAAGTGGGTGGGATGATTGTCCGCAGGACATGATCGATACCCGCGTCTGAGGGAGAACGTCCATGTCAATGCTTCGCATGATCGCAGCGCTCGCCATGCTAGCCGCGCCTGGCGCGCGGGCCGCCGATGTGGGTTTGATCGCCGCCGCCAAAAAGGAAGGCGCGGTGACCTGGTACACCACGCAGATCATCAATCAATTCGCCCGCCCCGCCGCCGAATTGTTCGAGAAGAAATACGGCGTGAAGGTGAATTACGTGCGCTCGGACACCGGCGAAATGGTGATCCGCGTGATGAACGAAGCCAAGGCCGGGCGCCTGCAGGCTGATGTCATCGACGGCACCTCAAGCGTGCCCGCCTTGAAGCGCGAGGGACTCACCGCGAAATTCATCCCTGAAAACGCGCGGCGCTTTCCCGCCCAGTTCATCGATGCGGAAGGCGAATGGGTGGCGGGGAATTTCTATGTTCATCAGCCCATCTTCAACACGGACCTCGTCAAGAAAGGCACGGAGCCGCGCCGCTATGAGGATCTGCTGGATCCCAAATGGAAGGGCAGGATGTCCTGGTCTTCCCTCACCTCCAGCTCCAGCGCGCCGGGCTTCGTGGGCATCGTGCTGATGCATATGGGCGAGCAGAAGGGGATGGACTATCTGCGCAAGCTTTCGGCGCAGAACATCACGCCGGTGAATTTCGCCGCCCGTCAGGTGGTGGATCAGGTGATGGCGGGGGAATATCCCCTGACCCTGCAGGCCTTCCACCACCACGCGGTAATCAGCGGCGGCAAGGGCGCGCCGGTGCAATGGATTCCCTTCGAGCCCGCCATGGCCGTGCTCTCGGTGATCGCGGTGACCAGGAATGCGCCCCATCCCAACGCCGCGCGCCTTTTCACCGAATTCCTGGTGTCGCCCGAGGGGCAGCAGCTCTATCGCGACAGCGACTATATCCCCGTCGATCCCGCGATCCCGGCCCGCGACCCCAAACTGAAGCCGGAAACCGGGGGCTTTCAGGTGATTTACCTGACGCCCGAGCAATTGCTGGACGGCTTGCCGAAATGGGGCGGGGTGTTCAAGCAATTGTTCAAATAGCGGGGTCTGGTGGCGCACGCGCCACTTACGGTTGATATGTGATCCCTCACAAGCATTCTGCGAAATGTTTCCGAAATAATTTTCGCAGCGTGGGAGCTCTTATTCTTAAATCGATGTGGGTTTATGGTCGAAGGGAAGTTCTTTGAACAGGGTTTCCTTAGCTTAGGGGAGGGAAGTGATCTCCAACGGTAGATCCTGTCCCGCAGCGTGGTATACCAAGCCAGCGTTGATCACGGTCCTAGTGCAATGACGCTATCATAGAATTCACAAGCGTCGCCAGATATGCGAATCTGGTATCATGGCCCAGACCGTCAATATCCTGCCCCATGCAGAAGATCGCAAGCGGTTGCTGGCCATCGTGGCTGATATCCATCGCCCTTTGATGCAAGTACTGCCGGCGAAGATTGACCCTAAACGCCTATTGCTTTTCAAGGCCCACGGCGTCCGCAGTCTCTATCGCAGATTTTGTTTCACGTTCCAGAAATTCACCAAAGTCCTCAGGTGACGAGGCTTTAGGAACGAGGCCTGCACCCTGGAGTTTGGCTACCACTTCTTCCTTTTTCACGAACATTGCGACCTCAGCCGAAATGAACCTGCGCAATTCTATCGGCGTTCCTGCAGGCGCCAGTAATGCGAACCAAGCAGAGGGGGTAAATTCCGGTAGGCCTGCCTCAGCCGTAGTTGGTACATCCTTGAAAATAGCCATACGCTTGCCCGACGTAACGGCTAGCGCACGGACTTGACCTCGCGCTAAATTCTCCATTGCGGTCACTGGTGTCGTAATTCCAACCTGAACTTCACCAGCTGCCGTCGCAGCCATCATCAGGGCTTCGCCACGATAGCCAACTGTGGGCATTTTTACACCTGCAGCAGCGTTGAACCGAGAACTAATCAGCAACGATCCCATGGCAAACGTACCTGAGTTGAGCCTGTCCGGATTAGCCTTCGCATAATCGATTAATTCGCGGAGGGTCTTGAAGGGCAGCGCGGCATTGATTGTTACGACATTTGGCATCTCGACAAGTTGAGATATTGGCGAGAGATCTTTGAGCGAATCGATTGGTACTACTTTCATTGTTGCAGGCGCCGTCGCGATGGTCGGAGGACCAATCAACAATGTGTAACCGTCGGGTGCTGATTTAGCTACGAATGTAGGGCCAAGCATTGCGTTGCCACCTGGCTTGTTTTCTACAATAACTGGTTGTTTCCAGACCGAACTGAGATGTTGCGCCAGCAGGCGGGCAACAAAATCCGTACTGCCGCCTGGTGGAAGCGGAACAATCAAAGTGACACGCCCTGTTGGGTAATCAGCGGCTAATGGCTGCGTGATTAGCGAAAACGTGAAGGCGGAACTCAGCGCGACTACCAGACAGTGAACCTGTTTAAGCATCCTGCATCTCCCCGCCAAACCGCATTGTTTTTTCATTTCCGACCTCGGCTGCGGACTTTTTCTAGCCTGCGGTGTGGGCGTATCCCCCAACGCGACCAAGATTGGCTTTATAAAAGGCTAATGGCAAGTTTGAGGCTTCGGCCCGGTAGGGTTTTGCAGGAATGGTGCAGGACAGGCTGCGAGCTTGGCCTGCAAAATGATAGGCTATTGCAGCGACGCGAACCGCACCCCCGCCAGGGCAGGCAACGCTAACTCTGCAATTTCTTCATGCGGTTCGATGACGGTGGCCAAGAAGGTCAGCAGTGCTGATGCACCCTCCTTGCTTTCAGGACGGGGCGCGAGAAGTTGCCGCTCCCGCTCCGCCAGCCGCTCAATCGCGGCGGGCTCCGCCGCAACAGCCCTGTCCAACTCCCTGCTTGCTTCAAGTAGCTCAGCCCGGGCGGACTGCTGCTCCTCGATCGTACGGGATATTGGGTCTCGTCGTTCTGTGATATTGGTATGCTTAGCCATGGCTGGTTCTTCTCCGTCCTTGCTATGGTTAGAGTCGTCCCGGTGTCCCTGCACTTGGGCGGCTCGCTAACCGTGCTTGCCCAGTCTGAGTAACGATGACG
>CAMDOY010000384.1 GCA_945903655.1 Rhizobium sp. Q54
AGATGAACAACGGCTGCATCTGCTGCACCGTGCGCGGCGATCTCATCCGCATCGTGGAAGGCCTGATGAAGCGCAAGGGCCAGTTCGACGCCATCATCGTGGAGACCACGGGCCTTGCGGACCCCGCCCCCGTCGCCCAGACCTTCTTCGTGGACGACGATGTGCAGGAGCGCGCGCGCCTTGACGCCGTGGTGACCGTGGCCGACGCCAAATGGCTCAGCGACCGCCTGAAGGACGCGCCCGAGGCCAAGAACCAGATCGCCTTCGCCGATGTGATCATCCTCAACAAGACCGATCTTGTGAACGCGGCGGAACTCGCCGAGGTCGAGGGCCGCATCCGCGCCATCAACCCCTACGCCAAGCTGCACAAGACCACGCGCTGCCAGGTGCCGCTCGACGCGGTGCTGGGCCGCAACGCCTTCGATCTCGAGCGCATCCTCGAAATCGAGCCGGAATTCCTCGCCTGCGGGCCTGATTGCGATGATCCCCACCACGATCATTCCCATCATGGCCACGACCACGGGCATCATCATCATGGGCATGACCACCATGGCCACGATCACCACGGCCATGACCACGGCGCCTCGAACCTGAAGGTCTATCACGACGAGGAGATGCAGTCGGTGTCGATCCGCCTCGACGGCGACATCGACCCCAACAAGTTCATGCCCTGGATCAATGATCTCGTGCAGCGCGAAGGGCCGAACATCCTGCGCTCCAAGGGCATCCTCGCCTTCAAGGACGACCCCAAGCGCTTCGTGTTTCAGGGCGTGCACATGATCCTCGATGGCGACTCCCAGCGCGAATGGAAGCCCGGCGAGCGGCGCGAGTCCAAGGTGGTCTTCATCGGCCGCAACCTCAAGGAAGACGAGCTGCGCAAGGGCGTGCAGAGCTGCGCAGTCTGATGGAGCCCGTCGCGCTCGGCATCGTGCTGCGCGTGGAGGTGCGGGGCTGGAGCGGCCCCGCGCCGCGCCTGCCCCATGAGCCCATGCGCATCGACGAAGGGCGCGAGGGCGCGCGGACCTTCATCTACGATTTCTCGCCGAAGGACCCGACCCTCTCCGTGCCCGACGCCTGCCTGCGCATCGCTTCGAAGCTTGAGCGCGTGCTGGCGCCGGAGCGCACCCCCTTCACCGAGCCCCACCATGCGGCGCGTTGCACGCTCGAATTCGGCGTGCTCGCCGACCGTGAGCGCGAGTCCTTCTCCTATGCCTGGCCGCTGGAATTTCTCGGCGTGCTGGCGGATGCGCAGATCGAACTCAACGTGTCGCATTATCTTCCAACGAACGATGAGGAGGACGGGGAGGCGTGATGATATCCGCTTGTCCTGTCGCTGAATGACCATGGCCCAGACGCAAACCTCCCTCACCCAGAATGTCACGCCCATCGCCCTTGATGGCGAAGCCGTCTGCGCCGGTTTTCTGGGGCGCACGCCCGTTTTCGCCCTCGCCAATGGGGAGGTCTTGTTTGCGGAGATCGGCGCGGAACGCCGCATCAAGCTGCATGAAAACGCCGCGATCCTCACCGCGCAATGCCTTGATGGACGCCTCGTCACCGGCGGCGATGATGGCCGCGTGATGGAGCTGCGCGCCGATGGCGCCACAAAAGAACTCGGCGACGAAAAGGGCAAGTGGATCGACGCTCTGGCCCTGCGCGATGACGGCGCCACCGCATGGACCGCCGCCAAGACCGTGCGCGCCCGCGACGCCAAAGGCGAAATAAAGACCTTCACCGCCCCCAGCGGCGTGCGCGGCCTGTGCTTCATGCCCAAGGGCTATCGCCTGGCGCTCGCCCATTACAACGGCGTCTCCATGTGGTTTCCCAATACGGCGGCGGAGCCCGAGGGCCTCGCCTGGCGCGGCTCTCATCTCGATGTGACGATTTCGCCGGATGGCAAATTCGCCGTCACGGCCATGCAAGAGAACGCCCTTCACGGTTGGCGCATCGCCGACCACAAGGACATGCGCATGACGGGCTATCCGTCGAAGACGCGCTCTTTCTCATGGTCCAGCGATGGCAAGTGGCTCGCGACCTCCGGCGCCGAGGCCTGCATCATCTGGCCCTTCGACACCAAGGATGGCCCCATGGGCAAGGGCCCACGCGAATGCGGCGTGCGTCCGGCGCGCGTCACACGCGTCGCCTTCCACCCGCGCGCGCTGGTGCTGGCCGCTGGTTATGATGATGGTTGGGTCCTTTTGACGCGCCTCAGCAACGGCTCGGAATTGCTGGTGCGCCAGACGGGCGAGACCAAGGGCGGCGCCATCAGCGCGCTCGCCTGGAACGATGATGGCCGCAAGCTGCTTTTTGGCGCGGAAGATGGCGCGGCGGGCGTTCTGGATCTGCCCAACCCATAGCCAGGCCTGGCGCGGAAACCTTCATGTCGCAATTGCAGCATTGAAGACACAGCTTCAACTCACCTGATAAAACACTTGCAAACAGATCAGGATAATAACCTGCATGATTGCGTCTTTGATTGTTTCAATCAATGTCGCAATCTCAATTAGCAAGAAAGATCACGGACAAGCGCTTGATTTCGACTCGGGGTTTCGTGTTTATAGCTTCTGAATGACGTGGGAACCGCTCCGGGGGGAGCTTGAATGCCGGATTTCATGGATCGCCTCGAGACGCGCGCAACCAAGTCGCGCGAGCTCGCTTTGTACCGCGATCTCAAGACGATCATCGCTGTCGCCAAGCCGCGCGCCCCCGGGCTGCGTCGCCTGATCCGCGCCGCCAAGATCACCGAGTTTCGCGGCAAGGATGAGCTCGCGCAATTCCCTGTCTTGCGCGGCGACGACATGAAGCGCATGCGCGATCTTGATCCGCCCTTTGGCGGCTTCAACGCCACGCGCCCGGGCCTTTTGCGCCGCATGTTTCCCCATGTGCTTGAAGGTCACGCGAAGGATTGGTGGGGCTGCGCGCGCGGCATGCATGCGGCGGGCTTTGCGCGCGGCGATGTGATCCTCAACAGCTTCTCCTATCACCTGTCCGCCGCCGGACACATGATCGAGAGCGGCGCGCAGATGCTGGGTTGCGCGGTCATACCCGCAGGCTCCGCCTCCATCGAGCGGCAACTGGAGGTCATCGAGGCCCTGCAGCCCAACGCCTTCTGCGGCAAGGCGGGCTTTCTTGATCTGCTGCTGCAAAAGGCGGCGGAGCTGCGCAAGGACGTCTCCTCCATCAAGAAGGCCTTCGTCTTCGGCGCGCCACTGTCGCAGCATCTGCGCGCCAGCATCGAGGCGCGCGGCGTGCATGTGCGTCAGGGCTATGCGACCTCCATCCACGGCCTCATCGCCTATGAGACGGACGCTCCCCATGGCGGCGTCAACGAGGGCATGGTCGTCAATGAAGGCGTGATCCTGGAGATCGTGCGTCCGGGCGCCCATGAGCCTGTGGCCGCCGGTCAGATCGGCGAAATCGTGGTGACGCGCCTCAATCTGGATTGCCCCATTCTGCGCTGCTCGACGGGCGATCTGTCGATGATCATGCCGGACTCTTCCCCCTGTGGGCGCACCAATATCCGCATCAAGGGCTGGCTCGGCCGCGCCGATCAGGCTGCGCTGATCGCCGACCGCACTTTGCTGCCCTCGCAGGTGCTGGCCATCGGCGCGCGCCATGCGGCGGTGCAAAGGCTTCGCCTGGTGCTGCGCCATGAAAACGCGCGGGAGGCGCTGCTGCTGCGGGCTGAGGCTCCACGCGAAAACGCGGCGCTCGCCAGCGAACTCGGCGCTTCCCTCAAGGACGAGACGGGCCTTGAGGGCGCCGTGGAGATCGTGCC
>CAMDOY010000385.1 GCA_945903655.1 Rhizobium sp. Q54
TCGCTGAACCCAAGAAGCTCTCCCGCTTCGACACAACTCAAGCGTCCCGCGCGATGCGAACTGATCGCATCCAAAACACGCGCCACCCGAACCTCCCGCAACATGCGGCCCTCCGATCCAAAAACCGGATAAAACACGTACTACCTAAACCGGAAATGTCATGTGCTCGCGACACTTCCCCACCCCCCCCATTGCCTGCGCCCCTGCCCTATGACACTCTCTCCATACGGTCGCGCAAAGACGGCCCTTTGAGGGAGGATCGAACCATGCAGCATCGCACGTGTGCAGCCTTGTTGGCTGGCGTCATCGGCACGCTGCTCGTCGCCAAGCAGAGCTTCGCCTTGGACATGGTGCGGGTCGCCATTCCCCAGCGCGGCAGCTGGGAGACCGCGCCGCCTGACATCGGGCAGGCAGCCGGGATCTTTGAAAAGCACGGCATCAAGGTCGCGGCGCTCTACACGTCCGGTGGCGGCGAGACCTTGCAGGCGCTCATTGCAGGCAGTGTGGATGTGGCCTTGTCCACCGGCACGTCAGCTGTCTTTGGCGCCTTTTCGAAAGGCGCGCCCATTCGCCCTATCGCGTCCTCGATCACCAATGCGCAGGACATCTTCTGGTATGTGCCCGCCGACTCGACGATCAAGGCGCTGAAGGATGGCGCGGGTAAGACCATCAGTTTCTCCGCGCTGGGGTCATCGTCCCATCTGGCGACTTTGAAGCTCATCGAATTGAACGGCGGCGGCCTCAAGGCCGTGCCCACGGGCACGCCGCCCAACACCTTCACGCAGGTCATGTCCGGGCAGATCGACATTGGCTGGTCGGCCGCTCCCTTTGGCATCGAAGCGCTCGAGCAAAAGCGCATCCGCTTGCTGGCGCGCTACAGCGACATCCCGGAATATCGCACCATGACCGCGCGCATGCATGTGGGGAACCTCGCCTTCATCGCCAAAGGCGACCTGATGAAGCGCTTCCTGGCGGCCTATGCTGATACGCTGGAGTGGATGTATCGGGGCGATGAGGCGCTGGAGGTCTTTGCGAAATTCTATGGGTCTTCGCTGAACGAAATCCGCCTCACCCGCTCCGATTTCTACCCCGACAAGGCGAGCCTCGACCTGAAACGCCTCGGCGGTCTCGATCAGGCCATGGCGGACGCGGTGACCCTCAAGTTCCTGCCCAAGCCCCTGACGAAAGCGGAGACGGACGATCTGTTCTCAGCTTTCCTCAAATAACGCGCCGCCGCACGCGCCGTAGGCCTGCCCAGCAAGTTATACCAACGGTTATTCGGATTGACCAACATGAGCCCATTCCCAAATCCCTATTGATGAGATGGTGGCCATGGTCTTCTCGTCGCGGGCAGCATCATGCTGAGGTTGAGCGGAAAGTCCACTTAACAAACCTGTTCAGTTTTCCCGAGCCACCTCTCTGCTGCCCGGCTAGGCTGCGCAACCTTACTACACCATGCTGGACTCACGTGCCAGGGTCGCATACTCTGGACCATGCGGGGTTCGGCGAACCAAGTGCGGTTCACTTCGTGGTTATCCAAAGCTTCCTCATTAATCTCTAAGTCTGTTCAATTTGGAAAGGGACTTTAAATGAAGCTGATTGTCACGATTAACCATCGTTTCTCACAGACATTGTCGGCGGCAGCGTTTGCGTTCTCATTTATGCTGGGGTTTTCCGCTGAAAACGCAGCGCGTGCCGATGATGTGACGAACTTTTACGTAGGCAAGCAGATTACCATGCTCGTCGGCTTCGGCGTCGGGGGCGGGGGCGATGTTTACGCGAGATTGCTTGCGCGCCACCTTGGCGACCACATCCCCGGACAGCCCTCCATAATTGTGCAAAACATGCCTGGCGGCGGCGGTCTTTCGGCCATGAACCATCTCTTTAATGTGGCGGAGCAGGATGGAACCGTTCTCATGTCTATGCTTTCGCCGACCGTCCTGGAGCCTTTGATGGGCAACAAGAACGCGCGCTGGGACGCCAGCAGGTTTGGGTGGCTCGGAAATCTCACGCGCGATTTTATCGGCTGCGTTGCTTCGGGACGCTCGGGCGTCAAGAGCACTAGCGAAGCAGCGAAGCGGGAGATCGTGTTCGGCGCGACAGGCCCAAGCGCGAGTTCCGCAACGCATCCGTATGCGCTCGCCAACATTCTCGGTTACAAGACAAAGGTGATTGCCGGATACAAAGGTACGAGTGAGATTTGGCTGGCGATGGAGAGGGGGGAAGTGGAGGCTGTTTGCGCGTTTTGGGCATCCCAGGCGGCTGTTCAGAAAAAAGCGGAGATGGACTCTGGCGTCTTTGTGCCTATCGTCCAAATGGGTCCTACGAAGCATCCCCTCTTTAGGGAGGCACCGCTCGTCTTCGACCTTGCGCGGGATGAGGAAGAAAAAGCGGTGATGCAACTTATTTTTGGACCAAACGAGTTTTCCCGGCCCTTCGCCGCGCCGCCCAATGTTCCACCTGCGCGACTCAAGATATTGCAGCAGGCCTTCTGGGACGCTGCGCGTTCGCCTGCTCTACGAGCTGAAGCCGATAAGCAGGGCTTGTACGTCGATCCGATGAACGCCGAGTCCACGAGCGCTGCTTTCAACAACTTGATCTCTATGCCCCCGAAGCGATTCGAGCGGGCTGCAGAAGCAATTCGCGAGCCCGGCGGCGGAAGATAGAGCGCAACATGCCATTGCCAGAAGCTAAATTCGTTCAAGTACTGGGCATTCGCACACGGTACTTTGAGGCAGGCAGTGGCGCTCCACTCGTGTTGCTGCATGGGGGAAATTTTGGCGGTATCCTGAGCGCAGACTGCGCTGCAAATTTCGATCGCAACATTGAGGGACTTTCAAGTTGCGTGCGGGTGATCGCGGTCGATCGATTGGGGCAGGGTCTGACAGACAATCCAGTCAGGCTTGAAGATTATACGATGGCCACCGTCGTTGCCCATATCGCAGCATTTCTCACGACGCTGGGCTTGAAGGACGTGATTCTTGCTGGCCACTCGCGCGGCGGTTATGTCGCGTGCCGGACCACGCTGGATTACCCCGATCTGATCCAATCCTGCATTTTGATCGATAGCGGCACATTAGCCCCTGGGCATTCCGGCATGGAAGCGGTCATGACGGACGTTCCCGAACCGCGGTTGACTCGTGATGCGCAGCGCTGGGTTCTTGAGCGCTATTCATTCAACCTCGATCATATCGACGACGCGTGGCTAGATGCGTTGACAGTGGTCGCGGCGACCAGCAAGTACCGCGACACGATTGCGACGCTACCCAGGGCACCGTTCTTCTCGCATCTGGCCCAGCATAAGGAGGAGACGCTTGCGTTGCTAGGCGAGCGGGGCATAGGCAAGCCTGTCCTCGTTCTATGGGGTCTTAACGATCCAACGGCGTCCATAGAGCGCGGCCACGAACTGTTTCGACTGATTGCTAGTAGGCAGCCGCGCGCGGAGATGCACGTGTTCAACCAGGCCGGGCATTTTGTATATCGAGAGCGGCCAGAGGAATTCAACAGCGTCATCTTGAACTGGATGTCGCGCTGCGCCGGGTTTCCGAGCGATTAACAGCGATTGTGCGTCGCGGGACGCATTGCAGGATCTGCACATACTGTAGAAAAGCGGCCATTGCCAGTAATGCTTCGAAGATTTTGCACAGCTCTAGCTTAAATTTGCCGCCGTGGTAGAAAAGTCAAGCATGCCCTCGCAGTGAAAGCAGCTGTCTCCCATCAATCCAGTTCGAGGGACGACGTGCCGAACCGCGATACGTCTCATGTAGTCAGTT
>CAMDOY010000386.1 GCA_945903655.1 Rhizobium sp. Q54
GCGGCGGGCGAAGTCGCGCGGGTCGAGCCCAAGCCTCTGGGCAGCCGTGACGCCCGCCTTGCGGCGGTCTTCGCCAGCGCCAGTCCGATCGTCGCGAGCGCCCCATCTTCGGTCCTTCCCGCACCCCTGCTGCGTCTGGTGGGATCTGACATCAACGATCTCAAGTGGCGCAAGAAGATCCCGGGCGTTCGGGAATACCGGATCAACGAGAGCGCGCGCGGGGAAGCCTCGCTTCTTTGGATTTTGGGCGGCAGCCGTGTTCCCTCCCATACCCATGAGGGCTCCGAGATCACGCTCGTGCTTCAAGGCGCCTTCAACGACATCACCGGTCGCTATGGCCGCGGCGACATCGCCATCGCCGACGCCGAGCTGGACCATCGTCCGATGACGGATGAGGGGCAGGATTGCCTCTGCTTCGCGGTGACGGATGCGCCCCTGCGGCTCACCGGCCCGGTCGGGCGTATTCTCGACCGGTTCTTTGGCCGTACCCACTGACAGTTCTGATCCGGCCCGCTCCCGGAGGCCCTCATGAAGACGACACGCACGTCGCCGACCGATGGTCTCGCCTGGGTGACCGGCGCCAGTTCCGGCATTGGGCGCGCCGTCGCCTTTGAGCTCGCCCGTCGCGGATGGCGGGTCGCCGCCACCGCGAGGCGCGCGGACGAACTCGTGAAGATGGCGATTGAGGCGGCCAATCAGGGGCTGACCATCATCCCCTTCGCCGGAGACGTGACCAATCGGGAAGGCCTGGCGAAGGTGGTCGCCGACATCGAGGCGCAGGATCGCCCCATCGCTCTTGCCTTTCTCAATGTCGGCACCTTTTTCCCCGATGATTCTGGCGAGTGGGCGGGCGACGCTTTCCGCCAGACCTATGAGGTCAATCTCTTCGGCACGTTGAATTCGCTGGAGCCTTTGCTGCCGCGCATGATCGCGCGGGGTAAGGGGCAGGTGGCGATCGTTTCTTCGGTCGCTGGCTATGTGGGCCTGCCGAGAGCGGCGGCCTACGGCTCATCCAAGGCTGCACTCATCAATATGTGCGAGTCCCTGCGCTTCGGACTGGAGCCGCTTGGAGTCGGCGTGCAGGTGATCTGTCCGGGCTTCGTCCATACGCCTCTGACGGCGAAAAACGATTTCCCCATGCCCTTCGTCATCGAGGCTGACGAAGCTGCCCGTCGCATCTGCGACGGGTTGGCGTCCGAGCAATTTGAGGTCGCCTTCCCCCGCCGTATGGTCTGGCTGCTGAAGACCCTGCGCCTGCTGCCCTATTCCTGGTTCTTCAAGCTGGTCGGCAAGGGCACCGGGCGGGGCTAGCTCCGCGCGAAGACCATCTGCCGCACGTCAATGGTTCCAGCCCGGAAGCCCGCCTCGCAATAGGCGAGGTAATATTCCCACAGGCGGCGGAACCGCTCGTCGAAGCCCAGGGGCGTCAGGTTGGGCCATGCCTCGCGGAAGCGCTCGCGCCAATGCACCAGGGTGAGCGCATAGTCGCGGCCGAAGATGCGCTCGTTATGGAGCGACAGCCCCACTTTCGCGCCGAGGTCCCGCATGATGGCGCCCGTGGGCAGCATGCCCCCTGGGAAGACATAACGGCGGATGAAGTCCAGCTCGCGGCGATAGCGACCGAACAGGCTCTCCTCGATAGTGATGACCTGAATGCCTGCAAACCCGCCGGGCTTCAGGCGCTCGCGCACCTGCTGGAAATAGGCGGGCCAATATTCCTCGCCCACCGCCTCGAACATCTCGATGGAGGCGATGCGGTCATAGGCACCCGTCTCATCGCGGTAGTCCTGCAGCTTGAGGTCCACCTTTTCGTTGAGGCCCGCCTCGAAGATGCGCTTGCAGGCGAAGTCATATTGTTCCTGGCTGATGGTCAGACCGGTGACCTTGCAGCCGATCTCTCGCGCCGCATATTCGGCGAAACCGCCCCAGCCGCAGCCGATCTCCAGAACGTGGTGATGGGGCCCAATGGCCGTGCGCTCGGCGAGCGCCGCATATTTGCGCTGCTGCCCTGCGACGAGATCGCGCGACTCGTCAAAGAGCGCCGAGGAATAGGTCATGGAGCCGTCGAGCCAGGCCCCATAGAAGCTGTTGCCCAGATCATAGTGGGCGTGGATGTTGCGGCGCGAACCCGCCTTGGTGTTGCGGTTCATCCAATGGCGCGCCATCTGCAGCAGGCGCACCAGCGGTTTGCCATCCATCAACTTCTCGAGCACCGGTTGATTGACGCAGAAGAGTTCCAGAAAGGCCGTCAGGTCAGGGCTTTCCCATTGTCCCCTCAAAAAGGACTCGGCAATGCCGATTTCTCCCTGAGAGAGGGTGCTGGCGAAATCCAGATCCCTGATGATCATCATGGCCTGCGGGCCGGGCTTCCCGCCGCTGATCCGCATGGCGCAGCCATCGGGCAGGCGCACCTCAAGCGTGCCCGCCTCGATATGGGTGGCGAGCTTCAGGGCTTGGCGGACGGCGTAGGGATAATGCGCGGTGAGCCTTGCGGCGTTGGCGCTGGTGAGGTCCATGACCGGAAAGGCGGCGTTATCGTCTGGCATGGCTTTCGGCGATCCTAGGAGTGAGGTCGAACGGCGGGTTGCGGGGCGGCGCTGGAGCTTTCGGGAATATATTTCGCGCCCTTCAGCCAGAGCTTCAGGGCTTGCCAATGGATGGCGCCCAGAACCTTGAAGGTCATGAAGGGCAGGGCGAGGCAGGCGCTGGTGAGGCTTGCGGTGGTGAGAGGCTCGCGCTCGCCCTGAAAGGTCGCGGCCAGCACGGGGTCCTGCGCGTCGCATTCGAGAATGCGGATATGCACGGTTTCCCCCGGCGGGCGCATGCGGAAGAGATAGCGATGGTCCATGTGCAGGAAGGGCGAGACATAAAAGAGTTTGGACTGCTCCTGCCGCAGTCCCCGCGCATCCAGCGCGCCCTCGCTCACGGGCAGCACATAGGGATGCATGCCGCCGAAGGTGTTGCGCACCTCGTAGATCAGCGAGGTGATGCGCCCCTGCGCGTCATAGCAATAATAGACCGCCAGCGGATTGAAGGTGAAACCCAGAACGCGCGGATAGGCCAGCAGCAGGATGCGCGCGGGCGCCTCAAGCTCCTGCGCCGCCAGCAGGCGTTCCACATGGGCGCGCAGGTCCGAGCCATCTCTGGGGCCATGATCGCGCGGCGCGAAGGACACCAGGTTAAAACGCCCCACCGAAAAGATCGCCGCGCTTTGCTCCGCTTCCCTCAACCGGTCGAGGTCGAGAAGCATGGAGAAGACCCGATAGCTGAAGCGATGACCGAAGGGTTTCAGCCGCGCATGCATCACGTCGCCCACATAGAGTGAGGCGGCGTCTGCGGGCGGTGGAAACAAGGGCTCTGTCATCTGGTTCGACTACTCCGCTGCCGTTCGCAAGGCGTCTTCGCCGACCGCCCAGGGCGCGCCGGCGCCAAGCGCCGCCGCCACGCCAAGGCCCGAAACCAGCCCATCTTCGTGGAATCCATGCCCCGTCCAGGCGCCGCAGAACCAGGTGCGACGACGCCCCTGAATGGTCTCAAGTTTGTCGCGGGCTTCGAGGGCCGGAAGGTCAAACTGGGGGTGGTCGTAATTGTAACGCCCGAAGACCAGGGCCGGATCCGGCTCAAAGGGCGGATTGAGGGTGATGAAGACCGGGCGCGTGGGGTCGATGGCCTGCAGGGCGTTCATCCAGTAGGTGACGGCGACCTTGCGGGTGGCGTCGTTTCCCTCGCGCAGGAAGTTCCAGGCGGCCCA
>CAMDOY010000387.1 GCA_945903655.1 Rhizobium sp. Q54
GCTGGCCATCCTTGACCGCCGACCAACGCCTCGCCCCGGGGAAGGCAGGTCGGGACGGAGGGATGGTCTGCCCGCTCTAACAAAGGGATACTCTGATGCGCGTCGTCACCTGGCCAGCGCCCTAACCCACTCGGTTTTCAAAAGAGGCACAAAATTGACACCTCAATGAATCTTCATCCGCCGCCTGGTGACGCAGGGCATATGGCTCCTTCGAACGCAGAGCGGGGTGGATCTCCGATCTGAGTCCATCCAAAACAGTTTGGGATATCATCCATGAACATGCTGATGATGAAATGGGAGACCACAATTCCGATCACGCAGCCCCAACGATTGTGGTTCATCGCCGGTGAGCTCGATGGCGCGCCGCTGCCCGTCTCGCCTGAGTATTTTGGAAAATTGGTTGCGGACGAAACGGAAAAGAAAGCGAAAATCATAAAGGCGAGCGGCGTCAAGCTTGATTAGTCCCGTCTATGCGCCTCCTGCTGCGCTCCTGGGCGCAATTGATGGAGCCGGGGATCTTTCGATTTTGCCGCAATCACCTTTGAAAAGGGGCCCGGCTTCTATGTCGGAACGGGGCGCGGGCCCTGTTTGGCGCAGCCCTCAAGGCGTTTATCGGGCCTGCGCCGCCATGGACGCCGCTTGTGCTGGTGGCGGATGCAGGTCGCCGGAGCGTCCCGCCTTGGCCACCTGCCCTGGCGTCTCATGACCGATAAGGCCCGGCAGCCGTCTCGAGAGGTCCATGAGAGCTGGCAAGTCAACGCCGGTTGCGATCCCCATTTCCTCGAACATATGCACGGTATCTTCTGTGCAGATGTTGCCGGTGGCGCCGGGCGCGAAGGGACAACCGCCGATCCCGCCCAAGGAAGCGTCAAAGCATCGTGCGCCCGCCCTGTAGGCGGCGAGCACATTTGCGAGGCCCATGCCGCGCGTGTTGTGGAAATGTAGGCCGAGGGGCGTGTGGGGATGAAGCGCCAGGGCGCGGCCCACCAGGCGCTCCACTTGCGCTGGATTACCCATGCCCGTGGTGTCCGCCAGGGCCATGGCGCTCGCGCCCATGGTGATGCACCTGCCATAAAAATCCAGCAAGCGCTCACCGTCCACCCGCCCTTCGAAGGGGCAACCAAAAGAGGTCGCAAGGGTCACGGCGGCTGGTGTTCCGTGCGCGCGGCTCAAGGCAAAAATGTCCTCAAATGCGCGCAGGGAGTCCGCGCTCGTCATGCGCACATTCGCCATATTGTGGCTATCGCTGACTGAGAAGACCAGGTTGAGTTCGTCGGCGCCGGCTTCCAGCGCGGCCATGGCCCCCCGCAGATTGGGGACCAGAGCGGAATAGACAAGGCCCGGCCTTCGCGTGATTTGGGTCATCACCTGCGCGGCGTCGCGCATGTTCGGCACGGCCTTGGGCGAGACGAAGGCCGTGGCCTCGATTTTAGCGACGCCGGTCTTCGAGAGGGCGTCGATCAGCGCGATCTTGTCCGCTGTTTCAACAAAGCGGGCTTCGTTCTGAAAGCCGTCCCGCGCGACGACTTCGCAGATATAAACTCTGTCATGCCCGGAGCCGTCCATCAGCCCACCGCCTTGGCGGCGCGCAGCGCATCTACGTCGTTGCGACCGTAGCCGACGTCGCTGAGTATTTGATCGGTATGGGCGCCCAACTCCGGCCCAAGCCAGCGCCGTTCGCCCGGCGTATGCGACAATCTTGGAAATATTCCGGGCATTTTGACCGCAGTTCCGTCCGGGAGGGTTTCGGTGACGATCATATCGCGCGCCTTGAATTGCTCGTCCTCGACGAGTTCCGCGACCGAATAGATGGGGCTGCACGGCACCTCCGCCGCCTCCATCCTTGCGAGAATTTCAGCCATGGGCAAGGCACCCGTCCATGCGCCGATGGCGCTGTCGATCATGGCCGCCTGGCGCACGCGCCCCTCGTTCTGCTCAAGCGCGGGATCCGCCGCCAGATCCGGGCGGTCGATGGCGAGCATGAGGCGCTTGAAGATGGAATTGCTGTTGCCGGCCACCACGACGAAACGGGCGTCCGCCGTTGGGTAGGTATTGGAGGGGCAGATGCCAGGCAAGGCCCCGCCGCTTCGTTCGCGCACGACGCCGAACAGATCATATTCCGGCACCAGCGACTCCATCATGTTGAAGACGCTTTCACACAAGGAGACATCCACCACTTGCCCAGCGCCGCCATTGGTCTTCACATTCATGACGCTCATCAAGGCGCCAAACACCGCATGAAGGGAGGCGATGGAATCGCCAATGCTGACGCCCATGCGCGAGGGGGGCGACGTTGGTTCGCCAGTCGAATAACGCAAGCCACCCATGGCCTCGCCAATGGCGCCAAAACCCGGCTTCTGTGCGCTGGGCCCCGTCTGTCCAAAGCCGGAGATGCGCACCATCGTGAGCTTGGGATTGATCCGGGACAGCGTGTCCCAACCGATGCCCCACCGCTCGAGCGTGCCCGGGCGGAAGTTCTCGATGACGACATCGACATCGGCGACAAGCCTGCGGATGATCTCCTGCCCGGCGGGCTGGCGCAAATCGATGGCGATCGAGCGTTTGTTGCGCGATTGCAGATACCACCAGATGGAAACGCCCTTGTGTAACTTACGCCATGAGCGCAGAGGATCGCCCCCTTCGGGCGGTTCCACCTTGATCACATCGGCGCCGAATTCGGCCAGAAGACGCGCGGCGAAGGGCGCGGCGATCAGCGTGCCCAGTTCAAGAACGCGAAGATTGCTGAGAGGACCGCTCATTCCCATGCTCCCACTATGACGTTCCAGCCAGGGGCGGAGCCCCGGGCCAGCGGAAGGGTACAGGGGTCGGTGCGCACAAGCCCACCAAATTAGGGCGTCTGGCTGAGCCATTGCGCAAGAATTTTGCGCATTATTTATCAAAATTAGCAATTCTTGCCAAGTTTCAGAAGCTGATGGCGCGGTTCGCATCAGATTCGCCCCCCGGGCTCGGAGAGCCCGTTTGGAGCGGGACAGCTTGTTGGGCGTCTGCTGAGTGCGGCGCGCGGTTCCCAAACCAGCTCACCCCAGGGGCAGGCGATGGCTATATTTGATTTGCCCAAGCGCAAAACTTGACTCAATGGAACTGACGCCTTCGAGCCGGGTCAGCTTCTGCTTCAGGAAACGCTCATAGGCCGCCAGATCCGGCGCCACGATGCGCAGAAGGTAATCGCGCGGCCCGGTCATGAGATAGCACTCCATGACTTCAGGCCAGCGCGCGACGGCGGTCGCAAAGCGATCAAGCTCTTCCTCGCGTTGGCGCTCCAGCTTGACGGACACGAAGACGCTGATTGGCAGAGAGACAGCGACCTGGTCGATAATGGCCACATAGCCGCGAATGATCCCTTGCTCTTCCAGAGCCCGCACCCGCCGCAGGCATGGTGAGGTGGTCAGCCCCACCTTTGTCGCGAGATCCTGAATGGTCATGCGTCCATCGCCCTGGAGGGCTTCAAGGATACGCCGATCGATAGCGTCGAGGTCACGTTTGGTCATGAATCACTCTTGATAAGGCGCACCAGCCTATACGGCGGGGCATAGCAGGTTCATCAAGGGGCATAAACGGGTTCCGTCGCCTGGAGAGGGGAATGGTGAGGACGGTGATCTGTTACTTGGCTTCCTCATTCTTGCTTTATGGCGTCGCGGGGATCTTCAGTGGAGGAAGCCCTGCGGTGACCATTTCGACGCCCATGCGTTCGTGTTTTTGCTCCCGTGCCTGGTAGCGGGGGTT
>CAMDOY010000388.1 GCA_945903655.1 Rhizobium sp. Q54
TCGATCATCATGATCCGTCTTGATCCGATGTGCCGAACCCTGTCTGTGCAGGTCGCGCGCCGCTCTCTCTAATCAGAAGATAATATAATTAAAATCGATGGTTCCCGTTTTTCGCTGGAAGCTGCGCAGGGCGCGTCTTGCGCGGCTCATCATTTTGATCTGCGGTTGCGCAGCGCCGACCGATCACGCATTTTTTTGACGGGCAGCTCATGCGGCGCGTCGGCTTCAGTCTGTCCCAAGTGATGTTTTCAATGGCGGGCTATGTGCATCAGCGCGGGGTTTGCAGGCATGCTTGAAGAAGAATTATGCGTCGCCACTCTTGCATGAGACATGAACCGCGCTACGCTAGTCATGCCTGTAGTCGATTTTTTAATCGACGGATCGAATGTCAAATCAGAGGAGACCTCAGATGGCCAAGGCCACGACAAAGCGTAAACCGGCGAAGAAAGCCGCAGCAAAGAAGACCGCCCGCAAGGGCGCGGCGAAGAAGGCCGCCACCAAGAAGACCGCCACCAAGGGCGCGGCGAAGAAGACCGCCGCCAAGAAGACTGCTCGCAAGGGCGCAGCGAAGAAGACCGCCGTCAAGAAGGCTGCGACCAAGGGCGCTGCGAAGAAGGCTGCAGTCAAGAAGACCGCCGCCAAAAAGACCGCCCGCAAGGGCGCCGCGAAGAAGACTGCTGTCAAGAAGACTGCGGTCAAGAAGCCCGCTCGCAAGGGCGTCGCCAAGAAGACCGCCGTCAAGAAGCCCGCCGCCAAGGCGCCCGCCAAGAAGGCTGGCCGCAAGCCTCGCGTGGCCGCTCCCGCTCCGGCGCCGGCTGCGGCTCCCGCTCCGGCCCCGGCCCCAGCTTCCACCGAGAACACCTGATCTTGTTTCTTCTGGGATCCTGCGCCGCGCAGCGATAGGGATCTCTGAAACATCATCCAAGTGGACCATGCCGCCCTTCGCAAAAGCGCAGGGCGGCATTGGTTTTTCAGGGGCGTTTTTGGCAGGTCTCGAAGAAATCCACCCAGATCAAGCCGGTTGTCTGTCCCGCCTTCATCATTCGGCTCCATTCCTCGCCACAGGCGCGGTGCAGCGCGCGCCATTGCGCGCGTGACCTTGTGGAAGGCGCCTGTCCCTCGGATTTTTCCTCAGGGCTATCGACGGGGGGCTGGGACGGCGTTTGTCGTTCCTGCTCATTCAGGGGAAGCGTGGGCGCGGATGGGGCAGGCGTCTGTCTCAGCTCGCGCGGGCGTGGGACGGGTTGAGGTTGGGCCAGCGCCTGCGCAGGGAGCGCCATGGTCCCCACCATCATGGCGAGGCCGAGCAGGCCTCCAGCCACGCGCTTTGGCGTAAACCGAAAGCCGTCGCCGTCACAGGCGCCCAGGGCGGCATCATCAAGCGAGCTGTTCAGTTGAGCTTCCCGTTTCGTCATGCGCGTGGGTTCGTCTCGGCGCGCCTTTGATCTGCGGCATGTTTGTCCCCTTGCGCCGCGCGGGTCAAGACGCATCGGATGGCCGCGTAGCTGAGCCATGGCCGCAAATGCGCCAAAGAGTTACGCCAAAAGGTTCCATCGCTCGGTGAATGAGCCTGGACGCCTTGATGAGGGCGGTTGGCGCGGGTTCACCCAGACCATGGATGATCACAAGAGGAGAAGACATGAGCGCCCGCAGCCTCGCTATTTTCGCCAGCACAATCGCTTTTCTATCTCTCACCCCCGTTCAGGCGGGCAATTACGATGGTCCTTGGTCGGTGGAGCTATCCACGGAACAGGGCCAGTGCGGATTGAATTACAAGGGCCAGCTGAATGTCGCTGGCGGCCGCATCGCCGAGAGCGGCCTCTTTGTGCAGGCCTCTGGAGCCGTTGACCCCTCAGGTCGCGTCGCCATTCGCATGACGCGGGGATCGGATCACCTGGCCGCAGGCGGCACGCTGAGGGGCGCCTCTGGCGGCGGCCAGTGGCATTCGCCGACGCAGCAATGCTCGGGCCGCTGGCGCGCCGCGCGCCTGTGAGTTTACAGGGCGGCGCGCGGGCCCATCAGCGCGCCGCCGACCTGCTTCAACGCCTCTGGCAAGCGCCAGCGCAAGTGGATATGATCTTCCCTGCAGACGACGCCTTTTGCGGTCTGCGTCAGGGAGATTGCTATGACAACCCGTCGCTCATTCACGGCGGGCGCTCTTGGAAGCGCCGCCTTCATTGGCTCCACCCGCTTTGGCTTCGCCCAGAGCGCGCCAGCCGGTTATCCCGCCGACTACGCCGACCTCATCGCCAAGGCGAAGAAAGAGGGGCGCGTCGCCATTTACACCTCCACCGACGAGGCACAGGGCCAGCTGCTCGTTGAAGCTTTCAAACAGGCCTATGGCATAGCCGTGGACTACAATGGCCTTGGCACCACCGAGGTCTATAATCGCGTGATCAGCGAGGGCGCCGCCAATCAGGTCGGCGCGGACGTGTCCTGGACCAGCTCCATGGATCTGCAGATGGTGCTCGCCGACAAGGGCCTTCTGGACACCTACGCCTCTCCCGAGGCGGCGCAACTGCCGCAAAGCTCGATCTTCAAGAACATGGTCTACGGCACCTCCGTCGAGCCCGTGGCGATGATCTACAACAAGAACCTCCTCAAGGCCGAATGGGTCCCAAAGACCCGCGCCGATCTCGTGAAGCTTCTCCAGCAGCAGGGCAAGGACCTGAAGGGCAAGGTGGCCTCATTCGATCCCGAGAAGAGCGGCATCGGCTTCCTGCTGGCGCAAACAGACCTGCAGAACACGACGTCCTTCTGGGATCTCGCCAAGGCCTTTGGCGCGGCGGAGGGCAAGGTCTATGGCAGCTCCGGCGCCATGCGCGAGAAGGTGGTCTCGGGCGAACAGATCCTCGCCTTCAACGTCATCGGCTCCTATGCGCTGCAATGGGCGAAGGAGTCCCCGGTGGTGGGCGTCTCCTTCGCCAGCGACTACACGGCGGCCTTCCAGCGCGTCGCCAGCGTGACGAAGAATGCGCCCCATCCCGCCGCTGGGCGCCTGTTCCTCGACTTCCTGCTGTCGGAAAAGGGGCAAGCGATATTGGCGGGCAAGGGCGTCCCGTCCCTGCGCATGGGCTACAAGGGGCCCCTCGACTCCGAGGAGATCGGCAAATTGACGGGCGGCAACATGAAGGTGATCCCCGTCAATGAGAAGCTTGTGGGCAACATGGCCCCCAAGATGCGCGCCGAATTCTTCCAGGCCTGGAAGAAAGCCATGCGCGGCGAAGGCTGATGGCGCCCGCCGGGGGCTTCGCGCAGCGCAGCGAAGGGCAGGGCTACAGGGTCGCGGTCGTCGCGGCCCTTGTGCTGGTGGTGATGACCCCCGTGGGGCTCATCATTTATCAGAGCTTCCTCGATGCGCCCTTCTTCGACAAGACCGCCCGGCGTAGTCTTGAGGCCTATGACTATGTGCTGACTGATCCCGATTTCTGGATCGCGCTCCGCACCACGGCGATCTTCGCCTTCGGGATGGTGGCGGTGGCTGTGCCGCTGGGCGCCATGCTTGCCTTCCTGCTGGCGCGCACGGATCTGAGGGGCAAGGGCTGGCTGGAGCCGGTGGCGCTCGTGCCCATGTTCCTCTCCTCCATCGTGCTGGCCTTCGGCTACACGGTCTCCATAGGCCCATCGGGCTTCGTATCCCTGTGGATGAAGGAGACCTTCGGCTTCAAGCCCTGGAGCATCTACAGCCTCGGCGGCATGATCCTCATCGGCGGCCTGAGCCATGTGCCGAATGTCTATCTCTA
>CAMDOY010000389.1 GCA_945903655.1 Rhizobium sp. Q54
TCAACGCCGCCCGCCAGCTCATCGGCGGCAAGAAGGTGCCGCTGATCTTGGGGCCCACCCTCTCCAACGAGATGTTCGCGGTCGGCCCCGTGGCGGTGGAGCGCAAGATCCCCATCGTGGGCACCTCCACGACCGCGAATGGCATCACCGCCATCGGGCCTTATGTGTTCCGCACCTCGCTGCCGGAATCCGATGTGGTGCCCGTGACCCTGCGCACCGCCAAGGAGAAGCTGGGGATCAAGAAGGTCGCGGTCATGTATGGCAATGACGACGCCTTCACCAAGTCCGGCTACGACGTGATGAAGGACGCCATCGCCAAGCTCGGCCTCGAGACCGTCGCCACCGAGACCTTCGGCGGCAAGGATACGGATTTCTCCGCCCAGCTCACCAAGATCAAGAGCCTCAACCCCGACGTCATCGTGGTCTCCGCGCTGGTGGAGGCGGGGGCGGGCATTCTGCTCGCCAAGAAGGCCCTGGGCATTCCCGACAGCGTGCGCGTCATCGGCGGCAACGGGCTCAACTCGCCGCAGGTGCCGGGCGTGGCGCGCGAGGCGGCGGATGGGACGCTGGTGGGCTCGCCCTGGTTCATCGACAAGCCCGATGCGGTCAACCAGAAGTTCGTCACCGCCTACAAGGCCAAGTACAACATGGACCCCGACCAGTTCGCGGCGCAGGCCTATGACACGCTCTTCATCGTGGCGCAGGCGATCAGGGATGCGGGCGCGCCCAATTCCGAGAAGATCCGCGACGCCCTCGGCAAGGTGAAGCACAATGGCGTCATGGGGCCCTTCTCCTTCACGCCGGATCGCGATCCCGCCGACACGTCAGGCGTCGTGGTGATCGAGATGAAGGGTGGCAAGTTCCAGATCTTCAAGTAGGCTTGCCAACCTGTCCCCGCGCGTCGCCCGATCAGGGGCGGCGCGTTTTTTCGGTTTGATCCATGCTCGCCCAGCAACTCGTCAACGGCCTCGTCGTCGGCTCCACCTATGCGCTCTTCGCATTGGGGTTCACGCTGATGTTCGGCGTGCTGGGCGTGGTGAATCTGACCTATGGATTTTATTTTTCCGTGGGCGCTTTCCTCGCGCTTTTCGCCACCCAGCACGGTGCCTCCATCTGGATCGCCCTGCCGTTGGCGGCGCTCCTGTCGGGTTGCGTGGCGGTGGTGATTGACGCGGCGCTGCTGACGCCGCTGCGCCGCGCCAAGGCGCCGGAGCTGGCGTCCCTCATGGTGACTCTGGGCGCGACCATGCTGCTCTATTCGCTCGCCAATGCGGCGCTCAGCACGGACATCCGCCGTTTCCCGCCCGGTGTCATCGACGCTACCGCCATCGAGGTCGCGGGCATTCGCATCTCCATGACCCAAGGACTCATTATCGCGGCTGCGGGAGTTATGGTGAGCGCCTTGCTCTGGGTCATGAACGCCACGCGCCTCGGGCTTGGTCTGCGGGCGCTGGCCGAGCGACCGGATGTGGCGGGGCTGATGGGCGTCAATGCGGGCGCGCTGGTGCGGCTGGTGTCGCTGTTGTCGGGGGCGCTGGCGGGGGCCTCAGGCGTGCTGATCGGGCTTAACTACAACGCCATCCAGCCCTATATGGGCGAGGTGATGATGCTCAAGGGTTTCGCCGTCATCATTCTGGGCGGCCTTGGCGACATTCGCGGCGCGCTCGTGGCGGGGCTGGTGGTGGGCATGCTGGAGACGCTCACGGCTGGCTATGTCGCCTCCTCCTGGAAGGACGCCGTGGGCTTCGTGCTGCTGGTGCTGACGCTCTGGATCCGCCCCTCCGGCCTTTTCGGCCGCCTCGCCGTGAAGCGGGCCTGACATGGCGGAGTTTCTCGACGATTTCCTCTTCACCTATCAGAATCTCGTCTATTCCCTGGGCGTCAACGGGTTGCTGGCGCTCAGCATCTATGTGGTGCTGGCTGTGGGCCAATTGTCCATCGGGCAGGCGGCCTTCATGGGGCTGGGCGCCTATGTCTCGGCGCTGCTGACCGTGAAGCTCGGCGTGGCCTTTCCGCTGGTGCTGCTGGCGGCCATGATCACGCCTGCGCTGGCGGCGCTGGTGGTGGGCGCGCCGACCCTGCGGCTGTCGGGCGTCTATCTGGCGCTCGCCACCATCGGGCTGGGGGAAGTGCAGCGCATCGTCTTCATCAATGCAGAATTCACAGGCGGGGCGCTGGGCTTGTCGGGCATTCCCACCAGGGGCGGCTTGATCTCCATCTACGGCAGTCTTGCTCTGGCGCTGGTCGCCTTTGTTTGCGTGGCCCGCTCGAAGATTGGCCGCGCCATGGAGGCCATGCGGGAGGATGAGCTGGCGGCGGGGGCGCTGGGCGTCGATCTGCCCGCCTACAAGCTCGGCGCGCTCGTGGTCTCGGCCATGCTGGCGGGGCTGGCGGGGGCGCTCAACGCCCATGTCTCCTCCTTCATCTCGCCCAATGATTACGGCTTCGATGCGGCGGTGACGATCCTCTCCTTCGCGCTTTTGGGCGGCATCGGTTCGCCCTTTGGTCCGGTGCTGGGCGCGTTCATTCTCACGCTGCTGCCGGAGGTTCTGCGTCCGCTGGCCGATTACAAGACCGTGGTGAATGGCGCCATCATCGTGGTCGCCGTGATCTTCATGCCGCGGGGCTTGCTGGCCTGGCGCATGGGCCGCGCGGGCGCCGCTTTTCGGAGGCCCAAATGAGCGCGCCGAGTCTGGAGATCGCTCAACTCACCGTGCGCTTTGGCGGGCTGGCGGCGGTGGATGATGTGTCTTTTGCAGTGGCGCCCGGCCGGGTGCATGGCCTCATCGGTCCCAATGGGGCGGGCAAGACGACCCTGTTCAATCTGGTCTGCGGCCTCGTCGCGCCCACCAGCGGCGCGATCCGTCTTGATGGCCAGCGCATTGACGCCTTGCCGAGCTGGGGCCGGTCGAAGCTGGGTCTGGCGCGCACCTTCCAGAACATCCGCATGTTCAACGATATGAGCGTGCTGGAGACGGTCATGACCGGCATGCACGCGGGTCTCGCCGAATCCTTGCCCGCCGTGCTGCTGCGCCTGCCCAGCTTCCGCAGGGCGGAGCGCGCCGCGCTGGAAAAGGCATGGGAGCTGATCGACTTCGTGGGCCTTGCCGACGCCGCGCAGCGCCGCTCGGGCGATCTGCCCTATGGCGACCAGCGCCGTCTCGAAATCGCGCGGGCGCTGGCCTGCGAACCGCGCCTGCTGCTGCTGGACGAGCCTGCGGCGGGCATGAATCCCTCGGAGACCCACGCGCTGGAAGAGCTGCTCGAAAGGCTCAAGGGCAGGGGCGTCACCATGCTGCTCGTCGAGCACGACATGCATTTCGTCATGCGGCTTTGCGACGAGATCACCGTGCTGAATTTCGGGCGCAAGATTGCGCAGGGCGCGCCGGTCGATGTGCGCGCCGATCCCGCCGTGGTGGAGGCCTATCTCGGCGCCAAGGTCGCCCGCTCCCTGGAGGCGCCGCGATGAGCGAGCCGCTTCTGAGTGTCCACGATTTGCGCCTTGGCTATGGCGGCGCCACCGAGGCGGTGAAGGGCGTGTCGCTGGAGGTGCGCGCGGGCACGGTGGTCTGCCTCATCGGCGCCAATGGGGCGGGCAAGACCACGATCCTGCGGGGCCTCTCGGGCCTGCTGCGTCCGCGCGGCGGGACTGTGCGCTTCAAGGGGGCGGACATCACGGGGCTGGCGGCCCATCGCATCGCGGGGTTGGGGGTGGTGCAGGTGCCCGAGGGGC
>CAMDOY010000390.1 GCA_945903655.1 Rhizobium sp. Q54
GGCCGGATAAGGAAATCATTCGGGGCTGAGGGGGCGCGAGGCGCTGGACAGCGGGCTGCAGCCCCCTGTGTTCCTCCCAATCGCTGAATTGTAAAAAGGCGCCGAACAGGACGGGCGCGCCGACCATGACGGGAACAAGACCAAAAAGAATGGGCCTGCGCATCGCAGCCCACAGGGGTGTATCAGGGCCCCGCAAGCAGAGGTCCCGGAAGGCTGGGACTGCGAGCGCGCCAGCCGCCAGCAAGGCCATGCAGACCGCCGGCAAGGCGTGGTTCACATAGCCTTTCATCTGGATGAGATAGGCGCCCATGAACCCGAGGGAGGCGCAAAGCGGCAAGCCTATCCGCCCCTGCAGGCAGGCCCGGCGCCCGGTCGCCAGAACGCCAAGGATGATGATCACGTTGATCAGAAAACAGGCTTCCGAGACAAGCTCCAGCCACGGCCTCTTCATGGCGACATAGACGTCGACCAGCACAGGCAAGATGGCGAAGAACTCCGGATAGCGCCAGGCCACCAGCGCCACATAGGCGAGGCATAGACCTGCGATTACAAAATTCTCCACATGGAACGCCGGGCGCAGCGAACCCCGGCGCACCATGACGGCGAAGAGAGGGCATAGGGCGGCGAGCGCGAAATGCGGCTTGATCACGATCATCAATCCAGCGATCAGCCCGGCCAGGATCGCATCGGAAAAACGACTGGGAGCCCCATGCGCGCGGACGCCATAGACCGCCAAAAGGGGCAGAAGGCCAAGCGCGGCAAGGTGCTCGCGTTCGGCGAAAGATAAACCCGCAACAAAGATGAATGAGAAGACAGAAAGATTCAACAGAAGGCCTGTGTCATCCGACTTCAAAAGATGCGCGCGGCGCAGGATCGACCCCGTGAAGAGAATGACGCCAAGACCGAAAGCGAAGACGCAGGCGCAAACCACGAATTCGACGGGAAGCCCCAACAGCCGCGCCAGGCCCACCCCCGGCAGATAGATCAGAAATGATGCGGGCGGATTGGTTTCAATGAAATCCACATAGGGCCGCGCACCGTCAAGAAATCGCTCCGCCACCGTGTAAAGCCAGGTGTTGTCGCAGTTTTGATGGCCGAGCATCTGCTGCGCCATGGCAAGCGCCACGATGACAGCCGCCGTCCGCCCATCCATCAGCAGGCGACCGATCAAAGGCGCTTTTTCAGCCTTCTGTGGATCGCTCATAGCGCGTTGCTCATGGGGCCGCTATGGATGTTCTCACGTTGATCGGAAGCCGATGGCCGCGTCCTTTCGAACCCGCGCGACCGCGCCACAATATAAAGCGGACGCCGCTTCACCTCGCTGTAGATGCGCCCGACATAAAGACCCATGATCCCCGTCAGCATCATGTTTGCGCCGCCCAGGAAAGCGACGACAAACATCGTCGAGGCCCAACCGGCGACATATTGCTGCGCCAGAAGGCGTTCCACGAAAACATAGAGCCCGTAGATGATCGCCGTGGTGGAGACGAACAAACCAAGCCACAGCGCCACCCGCAACGGCGCATCAGAAAAGTTGACGAGACCACTGACCGCCAGTTTGACCAGCTTGCCGATGGGCCATTTCGTTTCCCCGGCGGCTCTTTCGGCCCGTTCAAATTCAATCGCCGTCTGCCGAAAGCCAACCCAGGTGAACATGCCGCGCACGAAGCGATCCTGCTCGCGCATGCTGCGGAAAGCATCCAGGGCCTTGCGGTCGATAAGGCGGAAGTCGCCGACATTGCGCGGCAGGTCAATCGCCGCAAGCTTGCTCATCATTCTGTAGAAGAGGCTTGCCGTCATCAGCTTGAAGCGGCTCTCTCCGGCGCGGGATTTGCGCTGGGCGTAAACCACGTCAAAGCCTTCGCGCCATTTCTCGACCATCTGGAAGATGAGCTCGGGCGGATCCTGCAAATCCCCGTCCATGAGAATGATGGCCTGTCCGCTGGCTGAATCCAGCCCGGCGGTCATGGCGATCTGCTGGCCGAAATTCCGTGACAGCCCGAGATACCGGAACCGTGGATCCTCGCTCACGCGCTGCGTCAGCAGGGCGGGCGAGGCGTCGGTGCTTCCGTCATCGACGAAAATCACCTCGCTGGGGCCATCCAGCGCGTCCAGAACCGCTTCAAGCCGGTCGAAAAGGAAGGGCAAGACGGCTTCTTCATTGAAAATGGGCAGCACAAACGAATAGATCGGGTCCATGGGAAAAGTCCCTGGTGTGGTTAAAAATATGGCAGTCAACATAACCTAAAGAATAATCTAGAGAAAAATCCGCGCATTGGCAAGCGGCCCTGTCTCGGCTAGAAGGCCCTCTCCTGAATTTGAAGCGCAGGGGTTGCTGTTATCGGATTTGCGGCGTTTTGCTCGGCCCAAAACCGATGTCCACCTCGCTTGAATCCGCCGCAACGCCATCACCCCCAGGGAGCCCCACATGGATCAAGAGCTTGTCGACCGCCTCACCATCAAACAACTGGTGGATAACTGGGTCGTCTGGCGCGACGCCGGCCATTGGGATCGTTTTCGCACGGTCTGGCATGACGACGGCGTGATGCAGGCGACCTGGACCCAGGGCACGGCGGACGAGTTCATCGCCATGAGCAAGGAGGGCTGGGCCAAGGGCGTCTCCATCCTGCATTTCCTGGGCGGCAACTCCATCGATCTGGCGGGGGACCGGGCCATTTCCCAGACCAAGATGACCATCAGCCAGCGCGCACGCGTGCATGATGTGCTGGTGGACGTGGTCTGCACCGGACGTTTCTATGACTTCATCGAGCGCCGCAATGGCAAATGGGGCTTCGTGCTGCGCCAGCCCATCTATGAGAAGGACCGCATGGATCCCGTGGATCCCGCCGGCAAGGTGGAGCTGGACCAGACCCTGCTCATGAGCTTCCCCGAGGGCTATCGCCATCTGGCCTATCTGCAGTCCCAGATCGGCTACAAGATCAAGTTGAACATGCCGGGCCTCAAGGGCGACCTCGTCGAGGCCCTCTACAAGCGTGGCGCCGACTGGCTGGCAGGCGGCGCGCTCTGAGCGCTTTAATCCGCGCACACCTTCGTTCACAGATGGCCGGACGCCTCGCGCGCTCCGGCCTTTTTGTTGGCTGCGGGCGCGCCGGAGCGCCAAAGGAAAAGGGCCGCCGCATCGCTGCGACGGCCCTCGTTTTTCGTGCTCCTCAGGCGCTCGGCATATGTTCTTTCCAGAACGGCCAGAAGTCGCCGAGATAGGAGCCCGGCCACGGAATGGCCAGCAGCCAGTCGAAGAGGAAGTAGATGAAGATGGTCATGAAGATGGCCATGGGCAGCGTGATGGACCACGGCTCCTGCGCCTCGACGCGCATGAAGGCGATGACGAAGATCGGAACCGTCGGGATGAGGCCGATCAAAGCCATCGAGATCAGGAACGCGATCATCCATCCGAAGAAGATGGCGCCACGCAGGACGATGGTGGAGGTCGGCAGATGGGTGATATTGCTGCCGATGTCCATATGCATCTTCTCTTCGACCTCGCCCTTGCGGGCCATCTCGGCCGAGCGCGCCTTGTGCACGTCGCCCTTGAGCAGGTCATTCAGCAAGGACAGCGTGCAGAAGAACAGCGCGCCGCCGCCAACGATCATGGGAATGATGCGGGCGTAGAAGTTCCAGGTCAGAGCTTCAGCCATCATCACAAGGAAGATGACGATCATGAAGGCCGGGAAGATCTGGTTCCATGCGAATTTGGGCGCATGGA
>CAMDOY010000391.1 GCA_945903655.1 Rhizobium sp. Q54
TTCCCGCCCCAGCAGATAGGCGTTGGCGCCGAAGAAGGCGAGAATGTTGATCCCTGGCAGCAGCAGCAGCGCCAGCGCCAGCAGGTTCACGAGCACGGAGACGGCGGCGAATTTCACCGCCAGCCACATGGCCTGCCCGCCCGGCAGCGCCTGGCCCACCCGCTCCGGCGCGATGGAGCGCTCCACGGTCTCGGCGAGTTCATCGAGATAGAACCCCGCCACCAGCGCGGACACCGGCGCCACGAGAAACACGAGCCCCACCAGCAGCCCCAGCGCCGCGGCGATGGCGATGAGCATGTCGAGCCAGGGCCAGGGCGTCGTCATGTAAGAGGTCGCGAGCCGGTCGAGCCCCAGCCAGACCAGCGCCAGCACGGCCATGGTCAGCGCGAGGCTGCGCACGAGCACCTTGCGGAAGGGCGGGGTGAAGATCTGGTTGAAGGCGTCGATGGCGTCCGAAAACATGTTTGGGCTCCTTTCGGACACATGGGCTTCGCCCGGGCTTTCGCAAGATGCGAGACATTCGCCCAAGGCGGGTTCACGCGCGCTGCGGATGGCGATACCATGCTATGGACCATGGGACGACAGGGGAGAGTGACGTGACAACGGCTGCGCGGCAGATGAAATTGGGGCTGTTCATCAGGCCTTGCGGGCATCACATCGCCTCCTGGCGCCATCCGCGCGCCCAGGCCGATGCGGGCGTCAACTTCCAGCATTTCGTCGATATGGCCCAGCTCGCCGAGCGCGGGCTCTTCGACATGCTCTTTTCGGCGGATTCGCAGACCGCCTGGACCGGCGCCGAATCCACCATCGATCTCGTGCATTACGTGGCCTGGATCGAGCCCTGGACCCTGCTGAGCGCGCTCGCCTCCCACACCAAGCGAATCGGCCTCGTGTGCACGGCCACCACCAGTTTCGACCAGCCCTTCTCCATCGCCCGCAAATTCGCCAGCCTCGATGTCATCACCAGCGGGCGCGTGGGCTGGAATGTGGTCACGTCAGGCAATGAGACCGAAGCCCTGAATTTCAGCAAGACGCCCCATCTGCCCAAGGTGGAGCGCTACAAGCGCGCCCGCGAATTCGTCGAGGTGGTGCGCGCCCTCTGGGATTCCTGGGATGGGGACGCCTTTGTCCGCGACAAGGCGCGGGGCGTCTTCTCCGACCGCTCGAAGATGCATGTGCTCAACCATCACGGCGATTTCTATGATGTGCGCGGCCCGCTCAATGTGGCCCGCTCGCCCCAGGGCCAGCCGGTGATCGTGCAGGCCGGCGCCTCCGACGATGGCCGTCAGCTCGCCGCCGATACGGCCGAAGTCGTCTTCACCGCCCATAACGTGGTGGAGACCGCGCGTGTCTTCTATGCGGACGTGAAGCGCCGCATGGTCGAGGGCGGGCGCGATCCCGACAGCCTCAAGATCCTTCCGGGCCTCTCGATCTATGTGGCGCCGACCCACGAGGAGGCGCAGGCGAAATTGCAGGAGTTGCAGGACCTGCTGCATCCCGAACTCGCTGTGTCCCTGCTCTCGCGCCGCATCGGCCATGATCTCTCGGGGCTGCCGCTGGACGAGCCCCTGCCGGAATTGCCGGAAAATGTGGTGATCAGCAGCCGTTCCGACATGATTCTGGGCTGGTCGAAGGAGGGCAAGCCGACCCTGCGGGAGCTCGCCATGCGCTTCGCCAGCTCGCGCGGCCATTTCACCCTCGTGGGCACGCCGCAAGAGGTGGTGGACGTGATGCAGCACTGGTTCGAGACCGGCGCATGCGATGGGTTCAACATCCTGCCGCCCTTCTATCTCGGGGGCCTCGAGGACTTCGTGAACATGGTGACGCCGGAGCTGCAAAAGCGCGGCCTCTTCCGCACGGCCTACGAGGGAACCACCTTCCGCGACATTCTGGGCATCCCGACGCCGGTCAGCCGCTACGCTGCTAAGGACTGAGTGTGAGCCTGTCGCTGGGCGCGGATGTGATCGAGCTGCGCCATGCACCGGTCGAGGGGATTACGCCCGGTTTGCTGGCCTTGCTGAGTGAGGAGGAGCGGGCCAAGGCGGACCGCTTCGCCTTCGCCCATGATCGCGACTGCTTCGTGGCGGCCCATGCCCTGGTGCGGGCCACGCTCTCGGATTTTTTCGCCCGCGCGCCGCAGGACTGGGCCTTTGTGACAGGCGCCTGGGGCAAGCCGCGCGTGGACGCCAGTGATGGCTCCGCGCGCCTGTGCTTCAACCTCTCGCATACGCGCGGCCATGTGGCGGTGGCTGTGGCGCTGGACCGGGAGGTGGGCGTCGATGTGGAGCGCGTGGCGCCCGACCGCGCCGATGAAGAGGTGGCCCGCCAGCTCTTCGCCCCCGCCGAATTTGCTGATTTTCAGCAGGAGCCGGAGGCGGGGCGGGCGGAGGCCTTCTTTGATGTTTGGACCCTGAAGGAGGCCTATATCAAGGCCGTGGGGCTGGGGGTGGCGCTGCCTTTGAAAGACTTCGCCTTCACCCGCGACCCCCTGCGCATCAGCTTCGCCCCCACGCTGGATGATACGCCCTCGCGATGGCTATTCCGCCGCTTTCGCCCAGAGCCTGACGTCGCCATGGCGCTTGCGGCGCGGCGCGGTCCGGGGACGGAACCCTCTGTGAATCTGCGTCAGGTGGATCTGGGCGCTCTTTAGACCGCGTCCGCAGGGCTGTCCGTCGCCGTCTCGAATTCGAGTTCGGGGAAGGCGATGATGCGGCGACCCTGAAAATCCGTTCGGCAGACGATCAGCGCCATCTGCTCCATCTGGCCCAGCAGGCGCCGCGCGCGACCGGGCGAATGGCTGCCGAAGAAGCGGGCGATCTCATCATCCCCCGGGCAGGCCTGCCCCGCCACAGCCGCCCGGCACAGCAGCAGGAAGACGCCGAGCATGTCGTCGGGCAGGCGCTGGGCCGTCTCCACCGCCCGCGCCCAGGCGGCTTCATCGGCGCCGTCGGGATAGACCTCGCGCGCCCGCAAGGTCGCGAGGCGGCGACGAAACGTGGAGAGATCCGGCACGGCTGAGCCCAGCCTGCGAATGCGGCAGCGCTCGAGAAAGTCGCGATGCAGGGCGCTGGCGGGCTGGAAGGCGGCGCCGGGGTCGGCGATCATCTGGATGATGATCTCCTCGATCGCCTGCTCGCGCTGCTCGTCGGTCATCTCGGGCGGCGCCGTAGCGACGAAGGGGGGCGCGGGTGTGTGGTCGATGCGCGCCAGCAACTCGTCGGCCCCTAGCGCGCTTTGCGAGCGCATCCGGCGCGGGCGCGGGGCGGCGGCGAGCTGATCGGAGGGGGCGAAGAGGAGATCGTGATGATCGCCCTCGTCATCGCCCGGCAGGGGCATCAACTTCGGCGCGGCGCCTCGGTCTGCGGTCTCCACCGCGCCGATGCGCATGGAAAGCGGGCGGCGCGCAATCGCAGGGCCCAGCCCCACGAAAGCGCCGCGCTTGAGATCCCGGAACATCTCGGCCTGGCGGCGCTCCATGCCCAGCAGATCGGCGGCGCGGGCCATGTCGATGTCGAGAAAGGTGCGGCCCATCAGGAAGTTGGAGGCCTCCGCCGCCACATTCTTGGCGAGCTTGGCGAGGCGCTGGGTGGCGATGACCCCCGCCAGCCCGCGCTTGCGGCCCCGGCACATGAGATTGGTCATGGCCGTGAGGCTCATGCGGCGCGCCTCCTCCGACCCATCGGAGGCGGCGGAGGGGGCGAAGAGCTGGGCCTCGTCCACGATG
>CAMDOY010000392.1 GCA_945903655.1 Rhizobium sp. Q54
GCCCGGGTCGAGGGTTCGGCCCGCATGCGTGGCGCCGAGTTGATCGGATTGCCGGAGCGCAAGCTGGCATCCTGGCGCGGCAAGCGTATCGCCATGATCTTCCAGGATCCTACTTCATCCCTCAACCCCGTTCATCGGATCGGCGCGCAGATCGCCGAAAGCCTAAGGCTTCATCAGGGCCTTTCCGGTGCGGCCGCCCGGACAGAGGCACGGCGTTTTCTGGAGCGGGTGCATATTCCTGACGCCGCGCAGAAGCTCAACGCCTATCCCCATGAATTATCCGGCGGCATGAACCAGCGCGTGATGATCGCGTTGGCGCTGGCGGGCAATCCAGATCTGCTGGTGGCCGATGAGCCCACGACGGCCCTCGATGTCACCATTCAGGCGCAAATCATCGAACTCCTGAAAGAAATCCGCCGCGATACCGGCATGGCGCTGGTCACCATCAGTCATGATCTCGGCGTGATCGCAGAACTCGCCGACCGCGTGGTGGTCATGTATGCAGGCCGCCCCGTTGAGGAGGCGCCTGTGGAGCGGATCTTCAAAGCCGCAGGACATCCCTATACGCAGGGGCTGCTCGCCGCTGTGCCGCAGATGACGGGCGTCAGGCGGCGACTTGTGGCCATACCTGGCCAGACGCCGGAGCCATCGAATCTGCCGTCCGGTTGCGCCTTCGCGCCGCGCTGCCCTTTCAGCGCCCCTGCTTGCGACCGCGGCGCGCCGAGCCCCGTTAGCCTGCGCCGCGATCATTGGGCGGCCTGTCTGGAAGCGGAAGCCGGTCGGCAACTCTTCGATCTCACCGCATGAGCCCCCTGTTGCTGGAAACGCGCGATCTGCGGCGCGTCTATGCCGTGCGACGCGGGCAAGGCGTGTTTTCGCCGCCCGACCAATTGGTCGCCGTGGATGGCGTGTCTCTGGTGGTGCGCGCCGGTGAGACTCTGGGCCTCGTCGGCGAATCCGGTTGCGGAAAGTCGACGACGGCGAAGCTGGTGCTCGGTCTCATCAAGCCGAGCGCTGGGCAGGTGCTGTTCGAGGGCGAACCGCTGACATCCCGGCGTAATGAGACCTGGCGTCGCCAGCGGCGGCGGATGCAGATGGTCTATCAGGACCCGCTGGGCGCCCTTGATCCACGCATCGACGCGGGCCGTCAGGTCCGAGAACCCCTCGACATTCTGCAACAGGGGACGCCCTCCGAGAGACAGGATCGCGCAGGCGCGTTGTTCGAAGCGGTCGGCCTCCCGCGCGCCTGTTTCGACAAGTTGCCTCAGGAGTTGTCGGGCGGTCAGCGTCAGCGCGTGGTCCTTGCGCGCGCGTTGATCATGGAGCCCAGTCTACTTGTGTGCGATGAGCCCATCTCCGCTCTGGACGTCTCTATCCAGGCGCAGGTGATCAATTTGCTGATGGACCTGCAAGACCGGCTGGGGCTCGGCTATCTATTCATCAGTCATGATCTGCGGGTGGTTCGCCAGATCGCCCATCGCGTCGCCGTGATGTATCTGGGACGGATTGTCGAAACGGGCGCGCCTGACGAATTGTTTCGCGCGCCCGCACATCCCTATACGCAGGCCCTTGTGTCAGCCATTCCCAACCCGCAAGCAAGGTTGAGCCAACGCATCGTGCTGCAGGGCGATCCGCCGAGCCCCATGGATGCGCCTGCTGGATGCGCCTTCCATCCCCGCTGCCAGTTCGCCAGCGACCTGTGCCGCCATGAGCGGCCCGCGTTAACCGGCAAGGCGGATGGCGGGTCTGTCGCCTGCCATCACCCGGGTCGACCTCTGCCTGCCTTAGTGTAAGTCTCAAGCCAGCGGGCGGGGCGGCAGCTTGGTGGTCGTGCCATGGGTCTCGGACCACAGGCCCATATCATGGCTGATCATGCGAACAGGCTCGACAAGGCTGTGGCTGAATTTGAGGCCTTCCAGACTCCATTCAACATATCCAGCGCGGGGGAACTTGCCGAGTTGTGCAAACCAGCGGGGCATGTTCACGAAAGAGGTGCAGGGTCCCCATACGATTTCGATCCCGCCCCATTCCTTCTGGTGATGGACATGCAGGTGGCCGCAGGCGATAGCGCGGACGCCGCCGGTCCGGCAGGTTTCAAGGAAAGCTGCGCGCGCTTCGGGAACCACGCTGGAGGTGCCAGGTTTGGGATCTTCCGCCGTTTCGACGAAGGGCGGCATGTGCATCATCAATAGAACAGGCCGCTGGCCGCGCGTTTCCAGAGCGTTGCTAAGGAAGGCGCGCTGATCAGCCTCCTCCGGTCGGTCAGAGCCCATCAGCGCAGTATCAAGTCCTACAATGCGCCAGTCGCCGATGTCCTGTAGCCAATATTGCGGCCCAAAGTGGCGATTCCAGGCGGCGATGCGTTCATCGTTCAACGGCTGGGCGAGACGCGAATAGCGCGGGGCCTCGCCAATGTCGTGATTGCCGGGAACGATGAGCCAGGGGCAGGGAAGCTTGTCCATCTGCATGCGGGCGAAGGCGAGATCGTCTTCATTCGCAGGCCCATTGAAGGAGACGTCGCCGCTATGGATCACCAGATCCGGTGTTTCGGCGGCCATGATCTCGCAAAAAATCTGCCAATTGTCGATGAAATAGCCGTGGCTGCGCGACAGATGCGTGTCCGTTACGTGCACAATGCGAAGGGGCCTACTGGCTGTCAGATCCTGGGATGGGATGATGGTCATCAGATGAAACTCAGGTTGTCGGGACGCAGATCCATGAAATAGAAGCTGTAGGGCGTCCATTTGACTTTGCTCTGCACACCATAGGTCTCGAAGGGCTGATAGAGGATGGTGGCGGGACAGGCGTCTTCCCAGGCGTCGAGCATCTGAGCGAAAAGCGCCTTGCGCTTGTCCCAGTCTGTCTCTTTTTCCAGCGCCTGCCCAAGGGCGTTGAATGTGGCGACCTCGGTGAACTCGCCAGATTGCTGGAAATAGGAGGGCGGGCCGTAGGAGATCCACAGGGCCCCCAGCGGGTCGGGCAAGCGTGTGGAATTGGAGTTGTTGCCGACTTGTTGGCCTTTTGCGCGCATCTGTGAAAAATTCTCAACCACTTGCAATTGCGCATTCACGCCAACGGCTTTCCACATTTCGACGATGATCTGGGCTGCGTCGAGGGCATTCGTGTAATAATTCGGCATGGTGCGATAGACGATCGGCGACCCGTTATAACCAGCCGCTTTCAGAAGGGCCTTGGCTTTTTCGGGATCGAAGGCCAGCGAGCGGCCTTCCAGATACATCCGACCGAACTCGGGATAGTTGTGACCGCCGGGAATGACCGCCTTGCCAAGCCACAGGCTGTCCACCAGCTTCTTGCGATCCACCGCCAGCGAAAGGGCCTGGCGCACGCGCTTGTCTGAGGTCCATTCGCCGCGCGCGTCGTAAGTCAGAAGATGGCTGTTGGCCAGCGCCACCGACCGCGCCTCGACACCCTTGAAACCGCGCAGGACCTGAACCTGATCGGGCGGAACATTGGTGATCAGCTGGAACTCGCCGGACACCAGGCCCGCGATGCGCGCCGCAAGCTCTGGAATGACCTTGAAGACGACGCCGCGCGCATTCGGGCGACCAAGGAAATAGTCGTCGAAGGCTGCAAAGGTGATGTGATCTTTGGCTGACATGGAGGCGAAGCGGAAGGGGCCGGTGCCGACCGGGTTCTTGGCGAAGCCGTCACGACCCAAGGCCTCATACTGGCGCTTGTTGACGACCCAGGAGCACCAGGAG
>CAMDOY010000393.1 GCA_945903655.1 Rhizobium sp. Q54
CTTCGACACAACTCAAGCGTCCCGCGCGATGCGAATTGATCGCATCCAAAACACGCGTCATCCGAACATCCGGCAACATGCGGTTTTCCGATCCAAAAACCGGACAAAACACGTGCTACCTAAAACGGACATATCATGTGCTCGCGACAGGCTGGTATCACCGGTCTTGCGCCCAAAGCCGACTTGAGGCATCTTCCTTCCAGCGAAAGTAGATCGGGAGGATTTGACTTATGGCGCAGTTTGACGTGCACGCTGCCTTCTCCACGAAAGACAAGGTTGTCATCGTTACCGGTGGCGGTACGGGGATAGGCAAGGTCTATAGTCGGTGTCTTGCGGAAGCAGGGGCGAAGGTCGTTCTGGCAGACATTGCTGCCGAAGAGTCAAACAAGGTGGCAGAAGACATCGCCGCAAAGGGCGGCAGCTGCATATCCCTTCCCACCGACATTTCCGATGCCGATGCTGTCGAGAAGATGGTCGCCCAAACCATAAAGACTTACGGCCGCGTGGATGGCCTAGTGAACAATGCATCCATGATGAGCGTTCTGGAGCGAGGCGACTGGTTCAAGATTGACCCGAAGGAATGGGACCGCGTTATGGAGGTCAACCTACGCGGCATATTCCTTTGCTGCCGGGCCGTTTATCCGCAGATGAAAGCGCAGGGCGGCGGGCGCATCGTCAACATCTCCTCGGGTCGTTTCTGGATCGGCAGCCCCAATCGCCTGCACTATTCGACATCAAAGGCGGGCGTCATCGGGCTGACGCGCTCGCTCGCTAGCGAAGTGGGCGACGACAACATTGGCGTGAATGCGATCACGCCCGGGTTCACCCTGAGCGAAACGCAACTCGCGACATCTTCCTCAAATTATGTTGCGGGCCGCGATCAGAGCCGCTGCTTCAAACGCCCCCAGACGCCAGACGATCTCGTCGGCGCGGTCATGTTTCTCCTGTCAGATGCGAGTGCCTACATCACCGGCCAAACACTCAACGTCGACGGCGGGCAGGCCTTCCACTGAGACGTAGAGCCCTATGCAGAGAGAAGGAGAAACTCATGGCGACAGTTGCGGAAGCCATTCGTGTGGAACCTACGGGCAAAGCCTTGGGCGCTCGTATAATTGGCGTCGATCTTAGGACTGAGAACGACGAGGCGCGCGCGCGGAGAATGCGCGCGGCACTTGCCCGCCATATGGTGCTCTGTTTTCCCGGGCAGAAGATCGAGGGCGACGACCAGATCCGTTTTGCGCGCATGTTTGGCCAGGCAGACGCTGACTTCGTCGGCAAGCCGACCTTTAATGAAAAGGTTGATGCGGACGGACCCGCCAAGCGGGGCATCCTTTTTATCTCGAATCTGAAAGAGGACGGCAAGCATGTCGGCGCATTGCCGGACGGCGAAATGCATTTTCATTCAGACGGCGCCCATCGCAAGTCCCCTTATCGGGCAACAACGCTCTATGCTATAAAAATTCCCTCCCGAGGCGGCGACACGCTGTTTGCCAATCTTGCCGATGCCTACGACGATCTTCCACCCGCAATGAAGCAGCGCGTCGAAAGCATTCAGGTTCACAATGTGTATGACACGCGCCTGCTCGTCCGGACCGCGACTGACGTCAGCGATGAGAGGGTGTCCAAGGCCGTTCATCCCATCGTGCGCGTCCATCCGGACTCCGGGCGCCGGTCTCTCTATCTGAGCCGCCTCATGACGCATGGCATCATCGACATGAGCCATAACGACAGCGAGGCCTTGCTGGAGGAATTATTCCAGCACATCGAACAGCCAAAATACATCTACGCTCACGAGTGGGCGCTCGACGATCTATTGATCTGGGATAACCGTTCCGTGAATCACGCGCGTTCGGATTTCCCGGCGAACGAGGAAAGACATTTGCGCCGCGTCACAGTTTCGGAGCCGAATCACCGAGCTGAAAGGTCGTTGCATCTTCCAGGGAGGGAGAAATGTTGAAGCCAAGCCTGACTGCCATTGTTGTCACAGCTGCTCTAGCCGGGACTGCGCTTCCGAACCACGCACGGGCAGAGGATTTCTACAGCGGGAAGACTATTCGTCTTGGCATTGCCGCCGGGCCTGGCGGAGGTTTCGACACGATCGCGCGCACGATCGGGGAACATCTCGGTAAGCACGTGCCGGGCAATCCTTCAGTGGTGCCAGAAAACAGGGTCGGAGCTGGCGGGCGGGTCATGGCCAACTGGCTCTATGGCGTTGCCCCGAAGGACGGATTGCATATCGGCATGCTTGGCCCATGGTCCGTCTTCGAACCCTTCTGGGACCAGCCGGGCGTGCAGTTCGAACCCGCGAAGTTCAACTGGCTCGTCAGCGCCAATCGCGAAGCATCGAGTTGCATGTTCTGGAAGGGCCGGGGTGTCGAGACATTTCGCCATATGCAGGCGAAGGAAATCAAGGTTGGTTCGTATGGTCCAACATCTGCGCAGACCCAGGACGCGCTGGCCCTCAACGCGTTGCTGGGCACGAAGCTTTCAATTATTCACGGCTATAAAGGCACCAACGATACAATGCTCGCAGTCGAACGCGGGGAGATCGACGGTACGTGTGGAATCTGGGCCTCCAGCGCGATGTCCGCCTATTCCAGCCAGATCCAGCGCGGCGATCTGAAGGTCGTCGTGCAACTTGGCTTTCAGGACCACCCGGATTTCAAGGGCATCGAGAACCCGATTGCGACTGTAACAAATCCGGAGGACCAGGCCGCGCTGCGGCTTATCTTCGGGCAACTGGACATCGCCCGCCCCTTTGCCGCCCCGCCGGGCGTTCCGGCAGATCGCGTGGCGACGCTGCGCAAGGCATTCTGGAGCGTGCTGCAGGATCCCGAACTGATCGCAAGCGCGAAGAGGCAAGGGCTCGACTTGCGCCCGCTCGAGGGGGAAAAGGTTCAGGCTTTCGTGGAGGAGGTTTTCAAAACACCGAAAGCCGCCATCGAACGCGCCAAGAAGATCCAGGGCTATTGAATACCCGTAAGGATCAAATAGTGCTGTGTCCGAAAGGCTTTCACCTTGCGCCGCCGACACGTCGACCTAGCCTAACTTACTTTCGATTTCCTCCGGCGTGGGTATCTTTCATGGCATTCTGTCCTCCCTCTTTATGTCAAAATTCATATTTTGAGGTGGACCAGTTCAAGGGGGTATGTCACTGTTCTCAAGGGTAGGCCTGCGATGAAAGCGCCCGCCCACCCAAAATCGGTTTGAACTAACTTGGGATCTAGTCCAATCTTGAGCGGCTAGTCTCGTAAGAAAGACATGGACGTCAAATGTCTTGATTCATGGCGCGGTTCAGGGTCGGGGAGGAGGGGAAATGTTTCTTAAGAATGTTTGGCAGGTGGCTGCATTTTCCGCCGACCTCAAGGAGGGGGCCCTGGCGCGGACGCTTCTTGGTGAACAGGTTGTCCTGTTTCGGACTGAGACGGGCGCTCCGGCCGCGTTGTTGGACGAATGCCCTCATCGGTTGGCGCCATTGTCTTTCGGGAAGGTTGTTAACGGCATCCTTCAGTGCGGCTATCACGGCATGCGTTTTGACGGCGCCGGCGCCTGCGTGGGGGCGCCCGGGCAAGATAGCGTTCCCTCACGGGCGAAGGCGCAGAGTTTCCCCGTTGTCGAACGGCACGCCCTCATCTGGATCTGGATGGGCGAT
>CAMDOY010000394.1 GCA_945903655.1 Rhizobium sp. Q54
GTCTTCTTCTGGTTGGGCATGATGTTCATGGCCACATTGGCCACCATGATCGTGCCGATCAGCGCGCCCAGCAGAATGAAGGCCCCGCGTCCGCTGAAGACCCGGGTAAGGCCGAAGGCGATGGCCACCAGAAAGAAAAAGCCCACCACGCCCAAGGCCAGATCATTGTCGCCCAGCTTCGAGCGGCAGAGGAAATCATAGATCACCCAGCCCATGACCAGCACGACAAGGGTGATGCTCACGGCCTGCCAGGGCGCCAGATCCATCACGGTTTTATCGATGAGATAGAGATCCGCATGGGCGAAATAGTGCCAGCACAGCAGGGAAAAACCTGAAATGAAGGTCCAGTAGGCCTCCCATTTGAACCAGGTGAGATCCTGCGGCAGATGGGACGGGGCGACCGTATATTTCATCATGTTGTAGAAGCCGCCGCCATGCACCTGCCAGGCCTCGCCGCCGACGCCCTCCGGCAGCCCGTCGCGCTTGCGAAGGCTCAGGTCAAGATGGACGAAATAGAAGGACGAGCCGATCCAGCACACGCCGGTGATCACATGGACCCAGCGGATCAGGAAATCCGCCCATTCGGTGAAGAGAATGCGCCAGTCCAAGGGAATCTCCGAATTTGGGGCGCAGATCGCCGTGGGACGCCCGCCCTTTGATTACGGCCTCGACAGCGGGCGTCAAGGCTGCCCGGCGTGACTAACTGCCGCGATAGGTGGAATAGCCATAGGGCGAGATCAGCAGCGGCACATGATAATGGGCGCTGGCGTCAGCTATGCCAAAGCGGATCGGCACCACATCGAGAAAGGGCGGATCGCTCAGCGCCACGCCCGCCGCGCGGAAATAGGCGGCGACTTCGAAAACGAGTTCATAGGCGCCGACGGCCATGTCAGCCCCGCTCAGGAAGGGCGCATCGCAGCGCCCGTCTGTATTGGTCTGCGTGGACTTGAGCAGACGCCGCGCGCCCGAGGCCTCGATGGCGAAGAGGCTCACGGTGACGCCGCGCGCGGGCTTGCCGCTGGCGGTGTCGAGCACATGGGTGGTCAGGCGGCCGGTTTGGGGATCAGTCATTGTTTCGCTCACGCGGCGCCATTGAAAAAGGCGAGGAAATCACATCACATGCTAGTGGGCATCCTTGATGCTGACAACCATGGATCAAACAGGAATTCCGATGAGCATCCGCGATCTCCCCCGCGCCGCCTTCGTGGACCGCTTTGGCGGCGTGTTCGAACATTCGCCCTGGGTCGCGCAAGCCGCCTTTGACGCGGGGCTGGATGACGGCTGCGATACAGCCTCCGGCCTGCATGCGCTCATGGCCCGCGCCATGATGGCAGGTGGGGATGATCAGAAGCTGGCGCTCATCATGGCCCATCCCGATCTCGCGGGTCGCCTCGCCCGCGCCGGTCGCCTGACCGCCGAGTCGACCAAGGAGCAGGCGTCAGCCGGTCTCGACCAACTCACCGATGAAGAGCGCGCGCGCTTCACCGAGCTGAACGACGCCTACAAGGCCCGCTTTGGCTTTCCCTTCATCATGGCGGTAAAGGGCCGCAGCAAGGGCGAGATCATGGACGCTTTCGAGCGCCGTATCGCCCACGACCGCGATCAGGAATTCGCCACCGCCCTGACGGAAATCAGCCGCATCGCCCTGCTGCGGCTGGGCGATATGTTGCCGGGCTAATCAAACCTGACCTTGTGCTGGGCCACCGGGATCATGGTGCGCACGCGGGTCACGCGGTCGGGTTCGATGCGGGCGGTGACATAGCCAACCCCATCAGAGGCGCGCGCCACCACATGGCCCCAGGGATCGACCACCAGAGAGTGGCCCCAGGTGGTGCGGGTTTCGTTGCCCTGCAGATGGTTGCCCGTCTGGCCCGTGGCGACGAAATAGGTTTCCGTCTCGATGGCGCGGGCGCGGCACAACACTTCCCAATGGTCCTTGCCGGTCTGCAGGGTGAAGGCGGCGGGCAGGGCGATCATCTGCGCGCCCCGATCCGCCAAAGCCTGGAAGAGGCCGGGAAAGCGCAGGTCGTAGCAGATGGCGCAGCCCACCGTGACGCCTTCGCAATCATAGGTCACCACGGCGTCGCCCGGCTTCATGGCGGCGCTCTCGTGGTATTTCTTGCCATCGGGCGCGGTGATGTCGAACATGTGGATCTTGCGATAGCGGACAAGCTCCTCGCCCTGGCGGTTGAAGACCAGCGTCGTATTGGCGACGCGCTCCTCACCGTCGATGGTCTCCAGAATCGACCCACCGTGGATGAAGACGCCGTGGCTACGCGCCATCTCCTGCAGCATCGTGTAGGCGGGACCGCCGGGCAATCTCTCGGACGCTGCGCGTTTTTCCTCAATCGAACCACCCATGAAGTCGAAGACTTCGGGCAGACAGATCCAGTCGGGCTTTTCCTCCGCGATGGCCCGCTCCATGAGGGCGCGGGCGGCGGCGAGATTGGCGGGCTTGTCACCGCCGGAATTCATCTGGATGAGCGCGACTTTCATCGGGTGATCCTCTTTCAAGTCAAATGCGAAAACGAAGCCTTCAGTCCACGCTCTCCAGCGCCAGCGCGATGCCCTGGCCGACGCCAATGCACATGGTCGCCAGCGCGCGTTTCGCCTTGCGGTCGTTCATCTCCAGCGCCGCCGTCAGGGCGAGCCGCGCGCCGGACATGCCGAGCGGATGACCAATCGCGATGGCGCCGCCGTTGGGATTCACATGCTCGGCGTCATCGGGCAGGCCAAGGCCGCGCATGCAGGCCAAAGCCTGACAGGCGAAGGCCTCGTTGAGTTCGATAACGTCGAAATCGGAGATCTTGTAGCCGCGCCGCTCCATGAGCTTTTGCGTGGCGGGCACGGGGCCAAAGCCCATGATGCGCGGCGGCACGCCCGCCGTCGCCATGCCGCTGATGCGCGCCAGCGGCTGCAGGCCAAAACGCTCCACCGCCGCGCGCGAGGCCACCAGCAGGGCCGCAGCGCCATCGTTGACGCCAGAGGCGTTGCCCGCCGTCACTGAACCATCCTTGCGGAAGATGGGCTTCAGCGTCGCCAGCTTCTCCATGGTGGTGGCGCGCGGGTGTTCGTCATGCTCCACGCGGGTCACATTGCCCTTGCGGTCGGTGATGGCGTAGGGCGCGATCTCCCGGGCGAATCGGCCGCTGGCGATGGCCTGGGCCGCGCGGTTCTGGCTGCGCATGGCGAAGGCGTCCTGATCGGCGCGATTGATGCTCCGCTCCTGCGCCAGATTTTCCGCCGTCTCGCCCATGGCGTCCACGCCGTACTGCGCCTTCATGGCGGGATTGACGAAACGCCAGCCGATGGTCGTGTCGAAGATCTCGGCGTTGCGCGAAAAGGCCTCGGTCGCCTTGCCCTGCACGAAGGGCGCGCGCGACATGCTCTCGACCCCGCCTGCGATGGCGATGTCGATCTCGCCGGCGCGAATGGCGCGGGCGGCCTGGCCCAGCGCGTCCAGCCCCGAGCCGCAGAGCCGGTTCACCGTCACGCCGGGAATCTCCAGCGGCAGGCCCGCCAGCAGCAGGGACATGCGCGCCACATTGCGATTGTCCTCGCCCGCCTGATTGGCGCAGCCCGCATAGACCTCATCAATGGCGGCGGCGGGGAGCGAAGGCGTGCGTGCCACAAGTTCGCGGATGGCG
>CAMDOY010000395.1 GCA_945903655.1 Rhizobium sp. Q54
GGAGTTCCTCGACGAACGCAACGGCCACATCGCCGCCGTGACCCTTGAGGACACCAAGCGGGTGGCCAGGCGCCTGTTCCTCGGCAAGAAGCTGCTGGTGGCGGCGGCGGGCCGTCCCACTGGGATGTGAAGGTCTGCTCGGGCTCTGCTAGACTAGGGGCCCGAAAGGATTCGGAATGCCCGTTCGCCGCCTTGATCCCATTCTTGTCGACCGCATCGCAGCGGGCGAGGTCGTGGAACGACCCGCTTCCGCCGTGAAGGAGCTGGTCGAGAATGCGCTGGACGCGGGCGCCACCCGCGTCGAGATCGTCATCGAGCAGGGCGGGCGCAAGCTGATCCGCGTGGTCGATGACGGCGCGGGCATGAGCCCGGCGGATCTCGAGCTGGCGGTGGAGCGCCACGCCACCTCCAAGATCCCCGATGGGGATCTCTCCAACATCGCGACGCTGGGCTTTCGCGGAGAGGCCCTACCCTCCATCGCCTCGGTCGCCCATGTGGAGATCCACAGTCGCAACGCCGCCTCCCCCCATGGCTGCATGATCCGCGTGGAGGATGGGCGCAAGCGGCCCGTGGCGCCCGCCGCCCATTCCTCCGGCACCCGTATCGAGGTGCGCGACCTCTTCGCCGCCACGCCCGCCCGCCTGAAATTCCTCAAGACCGACCGCACCGAGGCCCAGGCCGTCGCCGACATCATCAAGCGCCTCGCCATGGCCCATCCGCAGGTGCGTTTCGCCCTGACGGGGGACAATCTGTCAGGCCTCGAATTCGCCGCCTGCCCGCAGGGACCCGAAGGGCTGCTGACGCGCATCTCACAGGTGCTTGGCGCCGAGTTCCGCGACAATGCGCTGGAGGTGGACGCCGAGCGCGAGGGGGTGCGGCTCACGGGCTTTGCGGGCCTGCCGACCTATCACCGCGCCAATGCGCAATCGCAATATTTCTACGTCAACGGGCGGCCAGTGCGCGACAAGCTGCTGCATGGGGCTCTGCGCGCAGCCTATATGGATTATCTGCCCTCGGATCGACATCCCGCGCTGGCGCTCTTTGTTCAGTGCGATCCGCGCATCGTCGATGTGAACGTGCATCCGGCCAAGGCCGAAGTGCGCTTTCGCGATCCCGGCCTCGTGCGCGGGCTCATCATCGGCGCCCTGAAACAGACCCTCGCGGAGGCCCTGCACCGGGCCACCACCACGGGCGGCACGCGCACCATCGACATGCTAACGCGCCGCAACTTCGGTTCGGCGCCGCAGTTCCCGCAAGCGCAGATGCGCCCCGCCCCCGCCGCCAACTGGGACTGGCGCAGCTCCCCCGCCGCCCCCGCGCCCTACAACGCCCCGCGCGGGCTTGGCGAAGCCGCGCAGGCCGCCTTCACCCACATGCCCGCCGCCGACACCCGCGCACACGAGAACGCCCCTGCGGCGGACCTGCTGGACAATCCGCTGGGCGCCGCGCGGGCGCAGGTGCATGACACCTATATCCTCGCCCAGACCCGCGACGGCATCGTACTGGTGGATCAGCACGCGGCCCATGAGCGGCTTGTGTATGAGCGCCTGAAACGCGAACGCGAGGCCAGCGGCGTCGCGCGGCAACTGCTGCTGATCCCTATCGTGGTGGAGCTCGACTCCGGCGAGGTGGATCGCGTGCTCGACAATCGGGAGGCGCTGGCGGAGCTGGGGCTGGTGGTGGAGAGCTTCGGCCCCGGCGCCGTGGCGGTGAGCGAGGTCCCCGCCCTGCTGAAAAGCGGCGACATCATGCGCCTCGTGCGCGACGTGGCGGACACGCTGGCGGAAAACGGCTCGGCGACGTCGCTGGAACGCCGCCTCGACAATGTGCTGGCCACCATGGCCTGCCACCATTCCGTGCGCGCGGGCCGCAGGCTCACGGGTGAAGAGATGAACGCGCTGCTGCGCGAGATGGAGGCGACGCCGGGCTCCGGCCAATGCAACCACGGGCGGCCCACGTATGTGGAGCTGAAATTGTCTGACGTGGAGCGGTTGTTCGGGCGGAAATGATTAGGGGGCAGTCGGCAGTCGGAATTAGGCAGTCGGGGCGTGCTCGCCGAGAAGCTTGATGCCTCAAGCACCCCGCACCGTATCAACCAACCCCGGCACATCCGCAGGCAGCGCATCCCCCCGCCAGGCCACATGCCCATCGGGCCGCACCAGCACCAGCGCCTTCTCATAGACCTGCGTCACCGCAGGTTCGTCCAGCGACACCACCGTCAAAGGCACATGGCGCGCAGCGGCGGCCTCCACCAGCGCGCTGGCGTCGGGCGCGGCCTTGCCAAGGCGCAGCAGCACGAAACCCCTGCCGAACAGATCCAGCGTCGAGCGGCCATCGGCGAGCCAGGCGTGGGGGGCGCGGGCGCCGGCGTGGGAGGTCTGCACATAGTTCGAGGGATCGAAGGGCGGCGGGGTCGTGTCGTCGGGCACGCAGATGGGCGAGCCGTCGTAGCGATAGCCGAGCTGGATGCCCAGCGTGAACCATTCATGGCTCATGCGCTCGGTGTACCAGTCGCCGTATTCCCTGCGGGCGGCCTCGCCTGCGGGGCCCGCCGTGAAGATCTCCGCCGGGGGCTTGCGCGTGCGCGTCTCCAGCATGCGCGACAGATTGCGCGCGGCCTCCGCCACGTTGCGGGCGGCGACGGGCTTGCGCTCGATCTCGTAGCTGGCGAGCAGATTGGGCCCGCCCCAGCCCCGCACGCTGGCCTCCAGCTTCCAGGCGATGTCCACAGCCTCCTGCATGCCCGTGTTCATGCCGAAGGCGCCCGTGGGCGATAGCTGATGGGCGGAATCGCCCACCAGAAACACCCGCTTGTCGGCGAAGCTGTCGGCGACGAGTTCGCGGCGCGTCCAGGGCATGGTGGAGACGACCTCGATCTCGCAATCGCGGCCCACGGCGCGGCGCACGGCGGCGACGAGTTCATCGTCGCTCAATTGCCGCTTGTCGCGCCCGCCCACCAGCGAGAAGCGGAAATGATCGCGCCCGTCGATGGCCACCAGGGTCGCCCAGGTGCCCTCTTCATCGACGAAGATGTAGCGATAGGCGAGCTTGATGTCCTGAATGCTCTCAAGATCGCGCGAGCGGAACACTACATTGGTGGTGTAGGTGAGCACGGGATTGCCGGTCATGGTGATGCCGAGCTTTTCGCGCACGAAAGAGCCCGCGCCATCGCAGCCCACCAGATAGCGCGCGCGCACCTCCTGCGTCTCGCCCGTGTCGATGTTGCGGATGATCGCGGTGACGCCCGTTTCATCCTGCGTGAAATCGACGATCTCCGTGTGGTAGCGCAAATCCACCTGCGGAAAGCTGCGCACGAAGCGCGCCAATGCTGGGTCGAAGAAGTTCTGCGGGGCGCGCTCGCGCTTTTGCGGGGACTGCGGCGGGCAGGGCTCGTCGATGCAATTGGGGAAGACCTCGCGGCCCAGCTCATAGCCGCCAGCCAGCGCCGTCACCCAGACATTGTCCTGCGCATGGGCGCGGTTGTAGCCGCTGGCCTCGACCTCAGCCACGATACCCCAGCGGCGGCAGAATTCCATGGTGCGCACATTCACCAGGTCCATCTTGGGCTGGCGCACAGCGCCATCGGACCGCTCGATCACCAGGGAGGCCATGCCCCGCCAGGCCAGATCGCCAGCGACCGCAAGAC
>CAMDOY010000396.1 GCA_945903655.1 Rhizobium sp. Q54
GAGATATTGCTTCCACAGGGAGCCATCGAGCCCATAGCGCACCCGCAATTCCGCTTCATATTCGGCGGTGGTGTTCTCGCCTGCGATGAGGGCTATGGGGTCGCCGGTCAGGCGCGCCAGCAAAAACACGATGGTCGCCACCATCCAGAGCGTCACCAGCGCCTGCGCGAAACGACTGAGGAGAAAGCGCGTCATGGGGGCGGCGCCGCATGTTCGTAGCTGCTGATATAGGCCTCGCCGGGCTGCATGGCCCAGGCCTGCACCACCTTGGGATTATAGGCGTAGAGCGAGGGCACGGAGGCGATGGGCACGGCGTAATAGCCCTCATGAAAGGCGCGGGCCATGGCGCGGTAATCATCGACCCGCTTGGCCGGATCGAGATTGGCGCGAATCTTCGCGGCCATGTCGTCAATCACCGGCGACTCCAGCGCCGAATTGTAGCGGGCGCGGCTGGTTAGCCATGTCTCCATGCCCGCGATGGGCTCAGCGACGGGCCGAGGCGTATAGCCATGGGCCCAGGTGACCCAGGCGGTCTTCTTGGGCGTGCCCACATTGGCGGCGTAGGTGCCAAAATCCATGGGGCGTCGCTTTATTTTGAGGCCGAGATTGCGTTCCCAAAAGCCCGCGACCACCTCGCTCACGTCAGCCATTTCAGCGCGGCCCGGCCAGGGCATGATCAGCATCTCGATCTCGCGCGCAAAGCCCTGCCCATAGCCAGCCTCCACCAGCAATTGCTTCGCCGCGGCGGGATCATAGGGATAGGGCTTCAGGTCCGCAGGCACGAAGGCGCCGCCCGGCGCGTAATAGGGGGCGATCCCCGCCGTCCCCTCGCCTTCGAAAACGGCGTCGATGATCGCCTTCTTGTCGACCGCGAGATTCAAGGCCTTGCGCACTTTCAGCGCGCGCTCCTTCGAGGCGGTGTCTTTGGGATCCTCCACCCAGGGCACGTTGGGATCGAAGGTCTCGCGCGAGGGCAGCATCTGCCCGCCAAGCTGCACATGGTATAGGGCGGCGCCTTCGCTGCGCATGAATTCGAGGCCTGCGGATTCGGCCTCGCGCTTCAGCTTGTAGGGCACTTCGGTGACATCGATCTCGCCGCCGCGCAGCATGGCGAGGCGCGCGGATTGGTCGGGCACGCGCCGCAGCACCAGAGTGGCGAAGCCCGGCGTTTGCCGCCAATGGGGCGTAACCGCTTCAAATGTCGCCGATTCCTGACGCCTGTGCTCCACAAGCCTGAAGGGCCCTGTGCCCACCGGTTTGGCCGTCGCCTCCGCCTCGCCCACGGCCTGATAGTATGTCTTCGACGCCACGCCGAATTGCCCGTTGGACACACGGCCCGCAAAGGTCACGTCAGGCGCTTTCAGATGAAAGGCCAGCTCATGGGGGCCGGTGACTTCGAGGCGATCCACGATGCCCAGCAGAATCGATTTGTTGGAGGCGATGGATTTGTCGGAGGTGTACATCTCATAGGAGAAGGCCACATCCTCAGCGGTCATCTCCCCCTGGCCTCTGTGGAACTGGATCCCCTTGCGCAGGGTGAAGCGCCACGTCTTTCCGTCGGGGCTCACCTCATATTTTTCCGCGAGTTGCGGCACGAAGGCGCCCGTGCGCGGATCGGCCATGATGAGGGATTCATAGATGGGCTCGAGCACCAGCCAGCCTTCGCGCCCGGCCTCAAGCCAGGGTAGATAACGCTCGGCGCTGCCAAGCGAAGACAGACCTATGGTCAGCTTGCCCGTGGGCTTGCCGGGGGCGCTCGCGGTCTTGGGTTGCGCGCTTTTACTCTCGTCCTTGGGCGAACAGGCCGCCAGCGATAAGGCGGCGATGGCGCAAGCCAGAACGGTGAGCGATCTCTTGACGCGCGATCCCATCATGCCGCGATGCGACATCACGTCCCGGTCTTTTGACGGACTGAGCCACCTCAACGTATCCCCCCTGCTGCTATGCCCCGTCTTTGCGGGCGCTTCGCATGTTCTTTTTGTTGCTTTTGAGAATATCACCCGGCCATGGCGTGTCAATCAGACGCGCCATGGTCGGCGCGTCTTACTGCGCGGGTTTGGGGGCGCTCGCGGGCTTTGCGCCGCCCGTTGGCTTGGGGTTCGCCACGATTCCGCCGGTCAGCGTCATGCGCGACGGCTCCCAATTGCCAGCCATCAATTCCGTGCGGGCCATGGGGGAATAATCGCCGGTGATGACGAGCACCTTGTCTTTTTTGGACCCCGCGCCCTTGCGGCCTGCCGTTGCGGGCGAAAGCCCGGCGGCAAGGGCGGTGAATTCATCCCTGTTCTTCTGGGTCCAGAAAAAGTGATCGGACGGCGTCGCCAGAAGGTGACGCTTGTCCTTCAAGGCGATCAGCACAAACCCGTCCTTGACGATGAAACGGTCAAAGGCGAAGGACCGCCGCAGGCCCGCATACATCTCGGCCTTCTGGCGATAGAGATAGGCGGAAGCGCGATCCTGCGCCTCGGCGCTTTGCGCCATGAACAGGTCAGCGTCGCGGATCCCAACGCGCTCAAGCGCTATGGCGATGACGAGCAAATCGATCGGCGTGTAATTCTTGTTGTCCAGCAGCGCGTCCACATGGCCGGAATCAGGCGCAAGAAGGGCGAGCTTGGCGCGGGCGTCGCGCATGATCTGGCCTGCAGTCTTGGTGCGCAGGGCGTCCTGCATGGCCTGCGCCGTCCCAACGCTGGATGCGCTGAACACGACCGTCCGCGTGGTGGTCACGGTCAAAGAAGGGATCGCCGAGCCGCCGGGAATCGCCATCATCGCGCCGCGCACGGAAAGGCCCCCAACCCCCCGGGCCGCCGCGAGTTCTTGCAGGCGCTTGGCCAGCGGCGGAAAGTCCGTGTAGGGATCCACCTGCGCTTGGGCGGCCAGCTCGCGCCGCGCCCGGTCCGTGCCCAGCACGCCGCCCATAAAGCTGCCGCGCTCCGAATCCTTGTTCTCCGAGGAGGAGGACAGGGAGTCGAAGAAATTGCCGATGCCGCTGGCGGATTGCTTCACGGTCTCGATGGGGCTGGTGATGAGTTGCCCGCCAAACTTGAGGGGCGCGATGGCGGAGGAGCCAAAGGACCCCATGAAATGCTCAAAACCCGTATCATTGCTCAATTGTTCATAGACTGCTGACTCATGCAGTCGCACCGCCATGAGCGCATCGCCCATGATCGAAAATTTTCCCTGAGCTGTTTCCAGCACATATTTCCGATAGAGCCCGTCGCTCTCGACGGTCTCGGCGACGCGCCAGGTCGCGCCCTGAGCGCGCTCGCCCCAGATGGCCTTGGCGGAGCCATTGGCGGGCGCCTCGACACCCCCCGCCTGGCAAGAGGAGGCGAAAAGCAGGCCAAGGAGCAGGGCGGTCGATGCTGTTCTCATCATCATCGCGTCATCAACTTCCATGATCCCTGGGGCTCAAACGTCAGTCGAGGAAAGAATGGCCTGAAGGCCATAGATGGCGACGATGGGGGACAGCGCAACGGGCAAGGAGGTCACGATGACGCGCATGTTGCGCGAGCGCGCGCTGCGAATGAGCGTTGTCATCAGAGCCAGGGCGCTGGAATCTGCGGTCGTGACGGCGCCAGCGTCCAGGGTCAGGGATGCGCCCTCTTCGAATGGCTTGAGGCTGCGATACATGGCGCCGACGCT
>CAMDOY010000397.1 GCA_945903655.1 Rhizobium sp. Q54
ATTCCGATCCCTGACTACCCGTTCAAGCCGAAGCCGGTCAGGCGGCGATACGTCGAATTTGATCCCGGTGCGCATGACACCCAATCGCACGGTTCAGCAGCGCAGGGAATCCCAAAAATGGACTCATCTGTCAGGCGTTATCCACTAGCGATCAACGGACACAAGATTAAGGCCCTTCACAAGCCCCTGAATTTTGTCTGACAAGCCCGCACCCTGGCTGTAATAGCGCGCCATTGCTGTAGTCGACTGCCCCAACACATCAGCGATCTCCCCATCATGAGCCCCAGCCTCCTTCAACAGGACGCCAAGGGTATGCCGCAGTCCATGAAGCGTAAGCCCTTTCTGAATCTTGCCCTCAGCCTCAAGTTTCGTCTTCAACCGATGCCAGACAGTATCAAAACCATCGGGGGTCCAGGGCTTTCCATCGGACCGCAAAGCGACCTGCGCTACAGATACGTTTGGACGATCGGCAAGCGCCTGCGCCAAAATTGGATGAATCGGCAACCTTACGGGAACCCCGCGCTTGGAAGTGTGAACAGAAATAAGCCCCGCTTTGATGGCCGAAAGGTTGATGGAGAAAACATCAGCTTTCCGCAGCCCCGTGCACATAGCCAAGGCTAATGGAAGCCGGATATGTGGAGGCGCGTGCTCCAGCACAACAGTTCGTTCAAGCGCAGTCCATGGACGGTTCGGAACTCCTGCTCTATGAACCCGAATTTTACGGACACGGCTCTGCAGCGGGTTACCCTCCAGAAAACCATGATCAAGCCCATACCGAAACAGAATGCTCAGCACGGAAACGGTATAATTCGCCATCCATGTGCGATACTTGGGCAATAAGATGGAATCTCTCAGCTCGATGATTAATGAGCGCTTAAAATTCTTTAACTTGATTTCATACCAAGGTTTGAGCACATTAAACACTCGTTCATAACTGAGACGTGTGGCATCTTTTAAAAACAAATAATCAGGGCTTGCCTTGTATGAAGTGACCAGTTCATGCAATGAGACATCTAAAGGGTCACACAAAGAGGAAAAGCTCTTTTCAACTTCCATAACTTCCCTGATAAAAGCAGCCGTTCCAAAGTCTGCCTTTAACGGAATACGGCGACCCTCGCGACGATAATAATAGTAGTCGCGGCCAGACCGACTTTGCCTGAACGCCTGGATATAACGGAGTTCCGCTTTAAACTTCATGGCGTGCCGGCCTCCTCGCGAACATTCTGATCGACGCCTTAACTACCCTAAGCCCATGACGACGAAGCAGAAAAAATTGGCGGTTCCCGTGCCGTCAAACTTGCTGGACACAACCTCAGGCTGAGGGGAGCCAGACAACAAAAAGACCTTAGACCCAGATGTCAACATTGGCGCTGAAAAAAACTGACAAGCCCCGAATAAAGCCACCCGACGAGAACACGCAGAGAAGACACATCAAAGCAAAAGCTAAACTTCCCGCAAGCGCCCCCCTCTCTGCGGACCTGCGGACCTGCGGACGACGATTTGAATACCCAAACCGTCTCATAGACCGACGCATTATCATACTCGAACCCTCAAGCCTCAGATGATCGGGGCCGAAGACTTCAATATATCGATCCATTGAGATCGTCAATGCCAAAAACCTACCGGTTCGCCACCTATTCTCCAGGCCTTCTCCCTCGCTTATAAACAGGCGCAGACTGCGCGATCCTGACTGCTTCCGCAGCTAACTGGCTTAGCCGAATAGGCATGGAGGGATGAAGACCAACATACTCGCCCATATAACGATTCAAGGCCTCCCAGGGACCTAAAAGGCAGGGGCCGGGAGTCGAAAGCACCCCATCCTTACTAATCGTAGCGATGAAATCCAGATACAAACCGCCCACCCGCATCACCCGCCCGTCCACTGCCGTAATTTTAATTTCCTTGCCCTCGCCGAAAGAAACATCCATCAACGCCTTCGAATAAAGGCTCCTCAGCTTGTCGCGATCAAACGAAAGAAGACTGACCACATGCCGAAAAGCCAAGCCATCAGCAACCATCTTCATCGCAACGACACATTCAACTAGGTGAAAATAGTCATAACGATGTTCATCCCAATGCGGCTTCTCCAACTCATCAGCAGAAAATGGGATCAGCGACCGTCGAAATTTTTTCAACACAGAATCAAGCGCAGGGCGATCAAGCCATTCAGCAATATGCATGGATTCGATAACATACATCACTTGGCCATGGGAAAGTGAGATCTCTGAAATCAGCGGAGCTTGCTTCATGTTCGCATCCAAAAAGTTTCCATAGACTACTCCATAACATACGAAAATATACCAAATTTGTGCAGCGCACCGGTAACATTTCCACACGACTGACATTGCCTCCGTTTCGCGTCTCCCTCAGCCGGGGTTGATCATGCGACGCGCTTACTTTCTTCGGCAAACCACTTTTTCTCGAAATCCATCGGGTTCGTGTAGCACATCGTCAAGTGAAGCCGCTTGTTGTTGTAGATTGTCAGCCAGTCAAGCATCTCATCTTTCGCCCGCCGTCGTGATGGCAAGCGCATTTCGTGGAACCGCTCGACCTACAGTGAGCCGAACAACGTTCCGGTGACCGCATTGGCCCAACAGTCGCCCTTACGACTCATGCAGCCCTTCATGGCGAACGCCATCAACTGGCGCTGGAAGTCCTCGCTCGCATCTTGGCTGCCCCGATCCGAATGGAAGAGAGGTGGCTCGGGAAAACTGAACAGGTTGGTTAAGTGGACTTTCTGCGCAACCGCACCATGATGCTGCCCGCGAGGAGAAGACCATGGCAAGACGACCGCGCCGGAACCATAGCCCAGCATTCAAGGCAAAAGCGGCGGTGTCCGCGATCAAGGGCGGGAAGACACTGATCGAGTTGGCGCAGGAATTCGATGTGCACCCGAACCAGCTCAAGCAATGGCGCGACCAGCTTCTTGAAGCCGCGACCGGCGTGTTTGGCGCGCCTGCCAGGGCCGAGCTTGAGCCCGGCGTCGATGTGAAGACCCTACACGGCGAGATTGGGGAGATGACACTGGAGAACGATTTTTTATCCGGGGCGCTCGGCAAGGCGGGTCTGTCGCCGAGCGCAAGAAAATGAGCGATCCCAGATCAAAACTCAGGGCGGTCTCAAATTTGAAGTGCAACACTCTTCCTCTGAATTTAATTATAGAACACTTCCTTTGGTGTTTTGAAGCCGAGACATGCGCGCGGCCTCGTGTTGAGGCTGAGGGCTATTTTTTCGAGGTCGCGGCGTGAGTAGATGCTCAGATCGATGCCCTTGGGTAGATATTGCCGCACGAGGCCATTGGTGTTCTCGTTTGACGGACGCTGCCACGGGCTGTGCGGGTCGCAGAAATAGACATTTATTTTCAGGTTCTTACTGAGTTCGGCATGACGCGCCATTTCCTTGCCCTGGTCGTAGGCGAGGCTGGTTCGCATGTGCTGGGGGATGCGACGCATCGCCCGCTGAAAGCCATCGAGCGCGGCGTCCGCACCGCAGTCCTTCATTTTGACCAGAACCGTGAAGCGGCTCTTGCGCTCCACCAGGGTCCCGATCGCGCTGGCGTTGCCTGCGCCCTTGATCAGATCGCCCTCCCAGTCGCCAAAGAGTTCGCGGGTCAAAACCGAGGTGGGACGTTCGTGGATGGAG
>CAMDOY010000398.1 GCA_945903655.1 Rhizobium sp. Q54
AAATTCGCCGACTACGGCTTCAACAAGAGCCACGCGGCGGCCTATGCGCTGATCGCCTATCAGACTGCCTGGTTCAAGGCGAACTACCCCGTTGAATTCATTGCCGCGTCCATGACGCTGGACAAGAGCAACACCGACAAGCTCTCCGAATTCCGCAACGAGGCGCGGCGCCTGGGCCTGCGCGTCGAGCCGCCCTCGATCAACCACTCGGGGGTGAATTTCGAGGTGCATGGAGACGGGGAGGGGGGCTATCTCATCCGCTACGCCTTCTCGGCGGTGAAGGGGGTCGGCGAGGGCCAGGCCGCCGCCATCGTCGCCGCGCGGGGCGACAAGCCATTCAAGGATCTGGGCGATTTCGCCAGGCGCATCAACCCGCGCGAGATCAACAAGAAGGTGCTGGAGAGCCTGGCAGCCACCGGCGCCTTCGACGAGCTGGAGCGCGAGCGCGCCCGCGCCTTCGGCGCCGTGGAGACCATTCTGGCCGTGGCCAACCGCGCCCAGGAGGACCGGGTGCAGGGGCAGGCGGGGCTCTTCGGCATGGAGGCGGGGGCCGAGCGCTTCGACACGCCCAAGGCCCAGCCCTGGACGGCGGCCGAGCGCCTGCGCCGGGAGTTCGAGGCGGCCGGGTTCTTCCTTTCCGGCCATCCGCTGGATGATTACGCCCCCGTGCTCAAGCGCATGCGGGTGCCGCGCTGGGCCGAGTTCGCCCGTTCGGTGAAGCAGGGCGCCTCGGCGGCGCGCCTCGCGGCTACGGTGCTCGACCGGGCGGAGCGGCGCACCAAGTCCGGCAACAAGATGGGCATCGTGACCCTGTCGGACCCCTCGGGCCAATATGAGGCCATCATCTTTCAGGAGGGCCTGAACCAGTTCCGCGACCTTCTGGAGAAGGGCTCGGTGGTTCTGGTGTCCGTTCAGGCCAATGTGGAGGGCGAGGACGTGCGCGCGCGCATTGTCACGGTGGAGCCGCTGGAGCAGGCGGCGAGCCGGGTGCAGAAGGGCCTGCGCATCTTCCTGCGGGACGAGTCCGTGCTGCCCTCGATCTCCCAGCGCCTGACCGGGCGGGGCGAGGGCGAGGTCTCGCTGGTGCTCATGCTGGACAAGGACGCCAGCGAGATCGAGGTGAAGCTGCCGGGCCGTTTCATGATCACCCCGCAGATCGCGGGCGCCCTGAAAAGCATTCCCGGCATTGTGGCGGTGGAGCAGGTTTAGCACCAGCTTCACTGGGGTTTTCACGGGGCGCCCGAAGCGCCCTGCGCTATTTGCGCCCATCCGCGAAAAAACACGCCGCCTCGCCTTGCATAAGCGAGGCGCCGCCTTTATAGCTCCAACCGTCTGCGGAGCTGACTCGCTCCGCTCGCTGCGCCCATCGTCTAGCGGTCTAGGACATCACCCTTTCACGGTGAAGACACGGGTTCGATTCCCGTTGGGCGTGCCACCTCGGTACAGATCTGCGAACCCCGCCGGAGGCCTCAGGCTTCCCGTCAATGGCTTGTTCCAGCGTACATTTATCCTCGATGATCCGGACTGCCCCGTCATCGACCTCAATCCTCCCGATGATCGACCGCATCCACGCCGTGCGGAAGAGGATATCTCACACTCAACAACAGCGGCAGCGTTATAGCTTCAGGCGCAGGCGCCAGCTATGGCGCCTATGTGGGCTCCTATGCGGACGTCACCAACAACAGCGGCGGCGTCATCAGCGCGACCAGTTCTGCGGGCGAAGTCGCGGGCGTCCATGCCAAAACCTATGTCACGGCGATCAACAACGGCGCGATTTCGGCGACAGCCACAGGCGGCTCAGGCGGCGCCTTCGGAATTCTGGGTCGCACAACCCTCAATCTGAGCAATAGCGGCACGGTCTCAGCCAGCCAGGCTGGAACTGGCGCCGCCTATGGCGTGTGGGCCTGGACCGTGGGAACGCTGGCGGCCAACACCGGCGGCATTACAGCCACCACTGCGTCAGGCGCCGCCTATGGCTTTATCGAGGCGTCAAGCCAGGGCTCCGCCTACGGCGTTTCCGCCATGACGGCGAATGTGACGAATTCCGGCTCGATTACAGCCTCAAACAGCGCGGGCGGGGCGAGCTACGGCGTCTGGGGCCAGGATGCTTCGGTGACCAATTCCGGCGCGGGCGCCATCACGGCCTCGAACAGCGCGGGCGGCGGCGCCTATGGCGTTTACGGCGTCAACACTGCGATGGTCAGCAACGCCAGCGCGAGCGCCATTGTCGCCTCAACCACGGGCGCGGACATCTACGGCGTCTATGGCGGCGTAACCGCGACCGTGACGAGCAATGGGGGAACCATCTCCGCCACCACCGATGGCGCGGGGGTAGCCTATGGCGTCGCCTCCGCCACCTTTGGCGATGTGGTGGTGACCTCCAACGCAGGCGCCATCACCGCGACCGCGAGCGGGGCGGGCGCCGCCTATGGACTCAACGGCGACAACACGGCGACGGTGACATCCAACGCCGGAACCCTGTCAGCCACCAGTGGAACGGGCCCCGCCTTCGGCGTCTATGGGGGCGCCGTCGCCAATGTGACCAACACGGGAACTCTCAGCGCAAGCAGCAGCGGCGGCAACGCCTGGGGCGTCTATGGCGGCGCGGACGCCATGGCAAGCCTGGCAAGCCAGTTTCCCGGCTCCTACAGGGCCGACGCCACGCTCGATAATGCCGCAAGCGTGACCGCCTCCACGTCAGGGACGGGCTCCGCCTATGCCCTTTACAGTGGAACCTGGGCCAATGTGACCAACCGCGCCTCCGCCACGATCTCGGCGACCGCCATCGGTTCGGGCTCAGCCTTCGGCGTCAAGAGCAACGGGGCGGCCACCACCATCGCCAACAGCGGCGCGATCACCGCCACGTCCGGAACGGGCCTGTCCTATGGGCTCTATCTGGGCGGCGGCGCGACTACGGTGACGAACAGCGGGTCGATCACCGCTGGAACCGCAGGCGTTTACGCGGGCGCCGCGATCACCACGCTGACGAATTATCAGGGCGGCGACGCGACAAGCGCCAGCACGCGGGCGCTGACCTATAGCGGGACCCTGCCGACCAACTATTACATCTACGTCACCTCGGCCACGCACTATGGGCAGGTGCAATTCAGCAACCCCACGGGCGCCATGGCCTTTGGCGTGGACAGCGGATCAACCCTTGCGCTTGGAACCTATGGGAGCGTGCTGACGGGCGTCGCCTCCAACGCCATCAGCGGCCGGTCAGGAACGCTCGGCCTTTCCTACTGGACGCTCTACCTGGCGAATACCACATCCCTCTCCTGGGATCTGGTGGTCACCGCCAATGGCCTGCTGGCGAATACGACCAAGGCCGCCAGCGCCCTTGGCTCGACCTTTCTGCCGGTCTTCACGGGCGGCACGCTGCAGATCGACGCGGACGGGAACAACTACACCAGCAATTTCACCCTGGACGCCTCCGCCACCAACAAGGTCGATCTCACCGGCAAGACCGCGACCTTCTCGGGGATCTTTTCCGATGCGGCGAGCGCGGCAGGCGCCGTCACCTTCTCGGGCGGCGGGACGGCCATCCTGACCGGTCAGAACACCTATACGGGCGCCACCACCATCGACAGCGCCACAACGCTGCAGATCGGCGGCGGTGGAACGACC
>CAMDOY010000399.1 GCA_945903655.1 Rhizobium sp. Q54
AACAGGCAAAAGCTGATGATCCAACCCAGCGGACCAAGTGCATTTGCAAGAATGACAGCAATTATCAGCCATACAAAGAGCAAAAAAACCTTGAAGATATAATCCATTCGTTAGCATCCTTTTATTGAAGCAGCGATGCATTTCATGACGGGTCCTCAAGTCTCAGAATACCGGTGGGGTAGAAAAAGGATGCTTGTTCTATTCACCCTCAATCTGCAACACCGATGCCTTCCTTGGTGACAGTGAAATTCTTCAGCGACATTGTCCGCGACATAGCTTGATCAAAGTGCCCGTAATGAGCCTGAATGAACGCGATCCCCGTTCCAGCTACCTTGGAAACATCAAAGACTGAAGCACCTGCCCTGAGCCTGCAAGTGATGCCGAAGTGCCTCAGACTGTACCAAGTGACATTTCGCTTTTTGTATTGCAGTTTAATGCCATTCATAAGCTCCTTCCAAGTGTCATAAAGAAACTTCTTAGAAAGTCGCTCATCACCTGCACCGCCACAGAAAACGTAATCTTCTACGCCTCTAAATTCTGTTCGTGAATAGGCTCGCTTAAAATACTCACCACCGCGTGTCGTGATCAACCTGCTCTTACGGTTCTTAGCGATCTCTTTTCTTACATTTAACCGCACCAAAATCACCGGCTTACCCAGATCATCCTTGTGTGTCTCGTAGCCTTGAATATCACCCCACTTCAATTGCCACAGCTCACCTACCCTCAGCATCGTATTGCTGCCTATCAAAATGCAGTCTTTGATCAACAATCGTTGCTTGAGTAATGCAGCATCACCGTTCGTCCCTTTTTTGCTCGCCCATTTCCTTAGGAACGCGACCAAGTCATCATATTCTTCGAGGGTGAACGTATCGCGGGACTCTTCCTCCACTTTGAATTTTCTGAACTCGAACCCGTCAAAGTGACAGTACCCTGCTCTGTGCATCTCTTTCGCGAAATGATTGATTGTAGCTTGCTCGTTCTTGATCGTAACATCTTTGACAGTGAGATTGTCTTGCTTACGCCAGAGCGCATACTCAAAGCAGGACGTTCGATCCAAATCGCTGAGCTTTATGTCCTCACCTTTGTATGCGACGAGGTGATTTATATGCGAAGCTACAGTTCCAAGCCTTCCAGCCGTGATACGCCCGATATCGACTTCTGACTTTCTGAGTGCAAGATATTTGTCGACCGCTTCCTGAAGCTTGATGCCGAACATCTTTTTGCCGGTCGCTACATCGCTGTAGATTTGAAAGACCCTGGTCTCAGCACGATTGATTGCAGTCTGAAGGTCTTTGGTCTTCAACGTTTCACGAAGATACCGCTTCTCGCCTTCAACCCAGACGCGCAATTGATAGACGCTGCCTGATTGGGCAGTGCGAATCACCTTCGCTTTTCCGCCGAGAACATCGTGTTGCTCCACGATGAACGACGATTTCGACTGTCGCTTTCTGATAGCTGCCATCGCACGATTCCATTACTCACCAGAGTAAGGCGTGAACCTTTGCAACTTCCTTTGCATTTGTCGACCAGCCACCGTTGATTTTACTCACTTTTTTCAAAAGTTTGTCACGACTTTGTAAGTAAAATATCGTTATATTTCAGATACTTAGCGGACGCTTTCTACTCCCACTCAATCGTCCCCGGCGGCTTAGACGTCACGTCGTAGACCACCCTGTTAATCCCCCGCACCTCGTTGATGATCCGCGTCGCCGTGCGCCCCAGCACGTTCATGTCGAAGGGGAAGAAGTCCGCCGTCATGCCGTCCACGGAGGTCACGGCGCGCAGGGCGCAGACGTGGTCGTAGGTGCGTCCATCGCCCATCACGCCCACCGTGCGCACGGGCAGCAGCACGGCGAAGGCCTGCCAGATCTCGTTGTAGAGGCCCGCCTTGCGGATCTCGTCGAGGTAGATCACATCGGCCTTGCGCAGGATGTCGAGCTTCTCGCGGCTGATGGCGCCGGGAATGCGGATGGCGAGGCCCGGTCCGGGGAAGGGGTGGCGGCCCACGAAGGCCTCGGGCAGGCCAAGCTCGCGGCCCAGCGCCCGCACCTCGTCCTTGAAGAGCTCGCGCAGGGGCTCCACGAGCTTCATGTTCATGCGCTCGGGCAAGCCGCCCACGTTATGGTGGCTCTTGATGGTGACGGAAGGCCCGCCGGTGAAGGAGACGCTCTCGATCACGTCGGGATAAAGCGTGCCCTGGGCGAGGAAGGCGGGGGCGCCGCGTCCGTCGGAGGCGATCTTGCGGGCCTCGGCCTCGAACACGTCGATGAAGAGCTTGCCGATGGTCTTGCGCTTGGTCTCGGGGTCGCTGACCCCGTCAAGCGCGTTGATGAACATGTCGCTGGCGTCCACATGGACCAGCGGAATGTTGAAGGTGTCGCGGAAGAGGGTGACGACCTCTGTGGCCTCGCTCTGGCGCATCAGGCCATGGTCCACGAAGACGCAGGTCAGCCGCTCGCCGATGGCCTCGTGGATCAGCACCGCCGCCACGGCGGAGTCGACGCCGCCCGACAGGCCGCAGAGCACCCGCCCCTCTTCGCCCACCTGGGCGCGGATGGTCTTGATGGCCTCGCCCCGGAAGGCGGCCATGGTCCAGTCGCGCATCAGCCCCGCGACTTTGTGGACGAAGTTGGAGATCAGCTTCGCCCCGTCGGGGGTGTGCACGACCTCCAGATGGAACTGCACCGCATAGTAGCGCCGCGCCTCGTCGGCGATGGCGGCCATGGGGGCGTTTTCGGAGAGCGCGATGCGGCGGAAGCCCGGCGGCAGCTCGGTCACCCGGTCGCCATGGCTCATCCACACGGGATAGCGCTGGCCCGGCTCCCACACGCCTTCGAAGAGCGCAGAGGTCTCGGCGACCTCCAGCTCGGCCCGGCCGAACTCGCGGTGATGCCCCGCCTCGACCTTGCCGCCCAGCTGCACGGCCATGACCTGCTCGCCATAGCAGATGCCCAGCACGGGGATGCCCGCGTCGAAGATGGCCTGCGGCGCCCGTGGGGAGCCCTCGTCGGTCACCGAGCAGGGCCCGCCCGAGAGGATCACCGCCTTGGGAGCCAGCTCCGCAAAGGCGCGCTCGGCGGACTGGAAGGGGGCGATCTCGCAATAGACGCCAGCTTCGCGCACGCGCCGCGCGATGAGCTGTGTCACCTGCGAGCCGAAATCGACGATCAGCACCTTGTCGTGGTGCTTGAGGATCTCGTCGTGGAGGGGATCCGTTGAGGTCTGGCCAGCCATGGTCTCGTCCTTCCGCAAAGCGTCGGATTAGAGGATGAGGCGCGCCTTCGCAATCGCGGCGGCGCGAAAGGGGGGAGTTCTATACGGTTTTGTTGCGGATCGACGTTCGCTTGTGGGCAGGACGGAAAGACCGAACTTATCTACGCGAAACGCCTGCCGATCCCCTCCCCCTCGTGGGTGTTTAGACCGGAGACATAGTGGACAGGTGTTCGGAGACATAGTGGACACTTTTCCGATCTCGGAGAAAGGAGATCGGGATGCCGTTTCGCGAGGTGTCTGCGATGGATTCGAGACTGGAGTTTGTTTGTCTGGCGGGGGTCGAGGGGGCCAACGTGCGCAGCTTGTGCCGCCGGTTCGGCATCAGCCCGACGACTGGCTACAAGTGGCTTG
>CAMDOY010000400.1 GCA_945903655.1 Rhizobium sp. Q54
CATCTCGAATATGTGAACTTGTGGCCGCGCCCCTTCCAGCAGCCCCATCCGCCGATCTGGTGCCCCTCCCAGGGCAGCCGCGAGACCATCGAATGGGCGGCCCACCCCGACCGCAAATATGTCTATCTCCAGACCTATAGCCCCGCCGAGGCCGTGGCGAAATATCTGGACATGTATCGCGAGACCGCCTGGCGCCAGTATGGCTACGAGGCCTCCTCCAGCCAGATCGCCTGGTGCGCCCCCGTCTATGTGGCCGAGACCGACGAGGAGGCCATCAACGAGGCCCGGCCCCATATCGAGCTCATGTTCAACGTGCTGTTGCCCAAGGCGAGCGAACTCATGTTCTTCCCGCCGGGCTACATGAGCCCCGAATCGCTCACCCAGGTGCTCGCCATGAAGGCGAAGAACCGGGGCAGCGTCACCATCGAGACGCTGATCGAGCGCGGCATCATCATCTGCGGCAGCCCGGACACGGTGCGCAAGACCATCACCGAGCGCCACAACCGCATGGGCTTCTCGGAGCTGCTGTGCATGCTCATGTTCGGCTCCATGCCGGCTCATCTCACCGAAAAGAACATCCGCCTCTTCGCCAGCGAGGTGCTGCCGGCGATCAAACAACTGGGCGACAGGGACTATCGCGGCTTCGACCTGCCTCGTGCAGCGGCGGAGTGAGCGCATAACTAAACAAAACACCGGAGGAAAAAGCACATGATGGATTTCAAACTGCCTGAAGAACTGCAGATGTTGCAGCAGAACCTGCGCCGCTATGTGGACAATGAGATGATCCCCTATGAGCGCGAAACGCTCAACGGGATCGAGCTGAAGCCCGAATGGCGCGAGAAGTTTCAGGACGGCATGAAGAAGCTGGGCCTGTGGATGATGGACGTGCCGGAGGAATACGGCGGTCCCGGGCTTTCGCTGCTGGCCAAATCCATCGTGTGGCAGGAACTGGGCCGCACCATCGCCTTGCCCGCCCGCGAGGACGGCATCACCGGCCCGCAGGTGCGCCACATCCTGTTCCAGCTGCAGGGCGAGATGCGCGAGAAATATCTCATGCCGACCTTGCGCGGCGAAAAGCGCGCCTGCTTCGCCCAGACCGAGCCGGATGCGGGCTCCGATCCCGGCGGCATGCGCACTACGGCGGTGCTCGATGGGGATCATTATGTCATCAACGGCGTGAAGCGCTTCATCACGGGCGCAGGCAAGTCCGACTACATGCAGCTCATGGCGGCGACGGATCGCTCCAAGGGCTCGCGCGGCGGCATCTCCTGCTTCATCGTGGACATGAACACCCCCGGCGTGACCCTGACCGCCCAATACGAGACCATGATGGGCGACAAGCCCTGGGAAATCGTGCTCGACAATGTGCGGGTGCCCGTCTCCCACCGCGTGGGCGAAGAGGGCAAGGGCTTCGGCCTCGCCCAGAAGTGGCTGGGAGCAGGGCGCGTCAAGCATGGCTCGCGGGCCCTTGGGGTCGCCGAGCGCTCGCTCGAGATGGCGGTGAAATACTCCCACCAGCGCTCCACCTTCGGCAAGCCGCTCGCCGAGCGGCAGGGCATCCAGTGGCAACTCACGGACATCTGGATGAACCTGGATGTGGCGACCCTGCTGGTGCGCCGCGCCGCCTCGCTCATCGACGATGGGCAGGAAGCGCGCGTCGAGGCCTATCACTGCAAGTATTTCGCCGATGAAATGGCCTTCGCCGCCATCGACCGCTGCATGCAGATCCATGGCGGCATCGCCCTTACCACCGATCTGCCGATCGAGCGCATGTGGCGCCAGCAGCGCAGCTACCGCATCACCGAGGGCGCCAGCGAAGTGATGCGCACGGTCATCGCGCGCCATGTCATGAAGGCCTATGCCTGATCGGCGGGCGCGGGGCGGGGGAGGGGGCTGAATGCGCCCCAGCCTCGTCATGGCGCTCGCCCTCGGCCTCGCCGCCCTCGTTGGCGGCGGGGGCTTTCTGGTGGCGCGGGCGCTCTTTGCGCCTGCCCCCATCGTGGACGCCGATTCGGCCTGGCGCGAAGCCGCCTGGCCCTTTTTACGCGACGCCTGGCCCGCAGGCCGCGCCTTTCGCTGCGACGCCGCCCATTGCGGCGAGGAGGTCATGGTCTACGCCCGCGTCAAGATGGGCATGTGCGACTGTGTTGCGGGAGTTGCGGATGACGATGATCTGGAGCGGGTCAGCGACGCCAGCCTGTTATCCCCGCGCATGACGGCGGAAGGGCCGGGCGAATCCGCTGAACTTGCAGGGCTCAAGACTCGCCTTCGCCGCTACAGGACGGATGGCGGCGCCGCACTCGCGGTTCTGGCCGGAGGGAGGAATTGCAACGCCTTTGTGGCCATGGCGACAGCCCGTCATGCGTTAAGCCCGCAGGCCATGGATTCGGTGCGCTCCCTGATCAGCACACCGGCCATGAGCCGTTGGGTGGCGAGCCGGGGCGGGTGAATCCTGTCACGTTTCAGTGCGCCCGCCCGTCAATCCGGGGCTTGCATGAATGTTTAGATGATTCGTCCACAAGCGCTTACCTAACGTCCTATTGGACAGGTTCCGGCTAATGCTATGGTTAATGGGTGATTCCCCGGTGGGGGTGAATCGATTCGCATAACGATGCGCCGAAGCGTGCCGCTTCGGTAATTTTGGGGGCTGACTTCGTGGGCAGCAATGATTTAACCGGTCAGATGGATGGCGTAGACGCCAGCCAGACGGCGTCAGAAGAAACGCCTTTGGACCTCATTGAGGTCTCCGGCAGCATCAAATGGTTTGATGTGGCCAAGGGCTATGGCTTCGTGGTGCCTGACGGTGGCGGTAACGACATATTGCTCCATGTCACGATCTTGCGTCGCGACGGGTTCCAGACTGCGCCCGAGGGCGCGCGCATCGTCTGCGAGGCCCTGAACCGCTCGAAGGGCATGCAGGTCTTCCGCGTCGTCTCCTTGGACGAGTCGACGGCGACGCACCCGGCCATGCATCCGGCACGCACCCATGTGCAGGTGGTGCCAACCAGCGGCTATGAGATCGCCATCGTGAAGTGGTTCAACCGCGTGCGCGGATTCGGCTTCCTGACGCGCGGTCAGGGCACCGAAGACATCTTCGTGCATATGGAGACCCTGCGGAAGTTCGGCCTCGCCGAATTGAAGCCTGGTGATGGTCTCCTCGTGCGCTTCGGGCCGGGGTCGAAGGGCCTGATGGCCGCCGAGGTGCGACCGCTCGAAACAACCTTGCCCTCCTCGCACTGAGGGCGATCCGCAGGGGGGCTGTGGCTTGCTCCGGCTCCCGCGAAGAGGCATGGTTGCGCCTCTTCTTGCGGCGAGGCCAGAGCATGCGCGTTTTCAGATCACTGACTTTCATCTTCGGCCTCGTGCTGGCCCTGTCAGGCGCCATGGCCTTTGTCGGCCCGGCCCAGGCCCAGGGCGCCGGCCAGACCCAACCCACCACCACCGAGCCCCTGGAGATCGTGACCGCCAGCGGTCGTCATGTCTTCGCCGTCGAGGTGATGCGCACCGATGAGGAGCGGGCGCGCGGGCTCATGTTCCGCCGCTTCATGCCCGCCGACCGGGGCATGCTCTTCGACTTCAAGACCGAGCAGCCCGTGCTCATGTGGATGAAGAACAC
>CAMDOY010000401.1 GCA_945903655.1 Rhizobium sp. Q54
GTTAAATATTGGAGGCTTGTCACGCCTCGACTGGATGTTTCTTGCTTTGACCATGCTGATGCACCTAATCACGCCGGTTGACTTATTGGCGCAACAAGCCCCAGCGCGCAAACTTAATCTGATGGTTCGAAATGCGCATGTGAACGGGGGGGATATCGTCAGACCCGCACAAGGCGCGCCAACATTGCGGTTCCTTATGGGAGACCAGATCGAAATAAACTGGAATGTGGACGCTATCATGGATCTGCATCTGCATGGTTACAAGCTGGAAGTGCGGGCGACGCCAGGCGTTTCGGCGCTTATGGCATTTAGAGCGCGGGCGACCGGGCGCTTTCCCGTAGAAATCCATGACGAGCGGGGCCGACATCGCACCATTCTTTATATCGAGGTCAATCCCCGGTGAGGATAACCCTGACGTTCATCCTGCTGGCCGCCTCCGGTAGCGGCGCGGAGGCGCACGCCTTCGCTCAACGCTACGATCTGCCCTTGCCCCTATGGCATTACATTGCAGGCGCTGGCGCTACTGTGGCGCTGTCAGTGTTCGCCGCCGCCCTCTTCGCCCGGCTCAACCCTCGGCCCGCCCCGTCCTTGCGCATACGTGTTTCCCATGGTCTTGCGCGGTGGCTCGAGGCTGCCTTGCGGCTTTTGGGCCTCGCCTGTCTTGCGCTCTTGCTCGCCGCTGGTTTCTCGGGCGACCAAGGGGATTGGGACAGCAACCTTCTGCCTGTGGGCGTGTGGGTGCTCTGGTGGGTTGGCCTCGCCTTCCTTGCAGCTTTGGTGGCGGATCTTTGGCCCGTGCTCGATCCCTGGCGCAGCATCGGCCTTTGGTTGTTTGACAAAGGCCCTTCACGGCACTGTCGGGGTTTGGCGAAGTTCGGGGCCTGGCCCGCTCTTCTTCTTTTCTTATTCTTTGCCTGGGCTGAACTCGTCTGGAACGAAAACGCTGTGCCTCGCAAGCTTGCGTTGCTCATTGTAGCAGGCTCCCTTTTCACCTGGGCGGGGATGGCTCTGATGGGCGTGGACGCTTGGCGCAGGCATTGCGACGCCTTCGGCCTGTTCTTCGGCCTCTTCGGACGCTTTGCGCCGTTGACTTGCCAACGCGACCCTCATGGCGTCACGCTTGTCCTGCGTCCATACGGGACAGGCCTCAAACAGGACGAACCACCTTCCATATCGTTCATGGCCTTTGTGATCCTGCTGCTGGCGAGCGTGGCCTTTGACGGGATCAACGAAACGCCGTTCTGGGAAAGTATTACGGGACTGATAGTTGGGTCGCTTTATGACATCGGGTTCGTAAGCGCCTTCGGCTACGGGGCGGCGGGCGCCCTGACCAAGACCTTTGGACTGTTGGCGACGCCGCTGGTTTTCGCTCTCATCTATCTGGCTATCAGCGCCCTGACGGGCAGGTTGTGCGGCCAATCTGCATTATTCACGGCAAGGCGCCATGTGCTGAGCCTGACGCCCATCGCCATCGGCTATCACCTCGCGCATTACCTGTCCTATCTGTTGATCCAGGGACAGGCGGCGCTGCCGCTTCTCTCCGATCCGCTGAACCTGGGCTGGGATCTCTTTGGCTGGCGCGGGCGCGAGATCGATATCGGTGTGGTGGATGCTCGGTTCATCTGGCTCAGCGCTGTAGGCTCGATCATCGCCGGTCATGTGGCTGCGATTTTCCTTGCCCATCAGGATGGGTTGCGGGACTCTTCCGGCTGGGCCGCCGTCCAAAGGCGATGGCCCATGTCCATCTTGATGATCCTTTATACGATGCTGAGCTTATGGATCTTGTCCCAACCGATTGTCGAAGTATGATAGGCGCAGTGGACAAGGATCGCTTCAACGGGAGGGCTGCATGTCATTTGCTCTGCGCAACACTCTGGTCGCAACCAGTTTTGGGCTCACCATTTCTATAGGCGGCTTGGCGCTTGCTCAAAATTCGAACCCGGAGCCCGGATCATGGGGCCAGAAAGCGTCCTTGATCGAAGCCAATTCCGAATTCACCCTGACCTCGACAGGCGGGAAGATCTATGTGCTCGGCGGCTATCCGCAGGGGCGCGTGAGCGTCAAGACCGTTCAGATCTATGACATCGCCAATGACAAATGGACACTTGGCCCGCCCTTACCAGAGGTCAACAATCATGGCGTCGCCGCTGCTTATGATGGCGTGGTTTATCTCTTTGGCGGCCAGACCGATCCCAATACAGCCTATGTGGACACGGTCTATGCACTGGATACAAAAGCGGGGGCGCAAGCTGTCTGGACGCAAAAGGCGATCATGCCAACCAAGCGCAGCGCGGGCGCCGCTATCGTATATGAGGGAAAAGTCTATATCGCGGGGGGACGTCCGCCACGCGGCCATGATTTCGCCGCCTATGATCCCAAGAACGACACATGGGAAAAACTGCCTGACCTGCCTAGTCAACGCAATCACATCGCAATGGAGTTGATTGGCGGCAAGATCCACGTCTTTGGAGGGCGACTGGGTGGCGGGTTCCAGAGCGACAAGACTGCGGCCCACGAAGTTTTCGATCCAAAAACTAGAAGCTGGTCGGTTGCCGCACCCATGCTCAAGCCTCGCAGCGGGATCAACAGCGCACAGGCCTATGGCTGTGTGCATGTGTGGGGCGGCGAGGAACAGGCGGGAGTGTTTCCCGACCATGATTACTATGATCCGCGAAGCGACAAATGGACAAAGCTGCCGAATATGGCGATCCCGATCCATGGCGTCACAGGCGCCACTTTCGCCAACGGCCTGATCTATGTGACGGGCGGCGGCACGCAGGTAGGCGGTAATAGCGGCAGCCTGCTCAATCAGGTCTACCGTCCCAATGTGAAGTGCGAGTGAGCCTCGGTCTGGGTTGGTTTCGACGGCTAGCCCAACTTGGGCGCCGCAAAGTGGAAGGGAGTTGAGGGCTTCTATTTTTTAGGATCCCTCACCATCCGAGCAAAACAGGGTCTAAAGCCCTACCTCAGCACATCTACCTCGGTTTTAGGGGGGCCGTGGTCCAAGGACCGCGATCCGCCCCATCTGAGAAAAGGTCCAAGCGACCCTGACGGCGCTCGCGTGCTATCTGGTCGGAGGACATCTGTGCGTCTTCTATCTTCGCTGAATCGCTCAGGGAGGTCGCGCCAAGGCGCCCCAGACCGGAACTTCCAGATGACGGCCTCTACAAAAAACGCCGGTCCCCAGGGCGCTATCGCGCCCCACGCTGCCCGGGCGACACGGTAAAAGATGCTAGATTCCGCGGTATTGGTCATCGCGAAGGGCGTAGCATCTCATTGAAAGCCTCCAAAAAAGAAGGCTCTCCATGAATTACAGATATACTGATTTGCCAATCCCCGAAGGGCGAAGAACTAAACCTTCGAAAATCAGTCGACACACCCTAGGTGGTGAGTTTCGACGCCCTCGGATCAGTTGGCCTCATCGACCGCAAGCAGTCGGGGCAAACGCCCACGGCACGCTAATAGCGGCATCAGCCTTCAGTGTTATTTCAATCCCGTACTTAGCTCCCGAACGAAAAATTGCGATCACTTCATATCGACCGCCTCGCGCGCAAGTTTCAGGACTTCAGGCGGGCTGCTGTAAATCTTTTCGAGGCGCGCCTGCATGTC
>CAMDOY010000402.1 GCA_945903655.1 Rhizobium sp. Q54
CTCCAGCTGCTGGGCTATGGAATCGGCCACCAGGGTCGCATCGATCTCGGGCTTGCGCACCTCGACGATGTTGATCACGACTTCGGAGTCGGTGATCTTGGTGACGAGCTTGCGGATCTTGTCGATATCCGCGCCCTTCTTGCCGATCACGACGCCAGGACGTGCCGAGTGGATGGCCACGCGGCATTTCTTGTGGGGGCGCTCGATGATGATCTTCGAGACCGCCGCCTGCTTGAGGGCCTTCATCAGGACCTCGCGGATTTGCATGTCTTCGTGCAGCAACTTGGCGTACTCGCCCCGGGATGCGAACCAACGCGAGTCCCAGGTGCGATTGATGCCGAGGCGCAGCCCGATCGGATTGACTTTTTGACCCATCGTTCTCTCCTCAGGCCTTCGCAGCTTCGGCTTGCACTTCACGCACGACGATCGTGATATTCGAGAAAGGCTTCTCGATACGACCGGCTCTGCCGCGAGCGCGCGGGCTGAAACGCTTCATGATAAGCGCCTTGCCCACATAGGCCTCGGCGACGACGAGATCGTCGACGTCGAGCGAATGGTTGTTTTCGGCGTTGGCGATGGCGCTCTGCAGCGCCTTGCGCACTTCGACCGAGATCCGCTTGCGCGAGAACTCGAGATCCGCCAGAGCCCGATCCACCTTCTTGCCGCGAATGAGCTGGGCCAGAAGATTGAGCTTCTGGGGGCTCACGCGAAGCATGCGGGCGACCGCCTTGGCCTCGTTGTCCTTGAGCGCGCGGGGCGTTTTTTCCTTGCCCATGGTCAGCCCCTCTTGGCTTTCTTATCCGCGGCGTGGCCGTGGAATGTCCTCGTGGGCGAGAATTCGCCGAACTTGTGACCGATCATATCCTCGGTCACGGTGACAGGAATGTGCTTGTGGCCGTTGTAGACGCCGAAGGTCAAACCGACGAACTGCGGCAGAACGGTCGAGCGACGGCTCCAGATCTTGATAACCTCGGAGCGGCCGGAACCGCGCGCGGTGTCCGCCTTCTTGAGCAGATAGCCGTCAACAAACGGGCCTTTCCAGATCGAACGCGCCATGGATTAGCCCTTCTTCTTGCGGGTGTGGCGCGAGGCCACAATGAACTGCGTCGTGGACTTGTTGCTACGGGTCTTCTTACCCTTGGTCGGCTTACCCCAGGGGGTGACCGGGTGACGACCACCGGAGGTACGGCCTTCGCCGCCGCCGTGGGGATGGTCGACAGGGTTCATGGTGACGCCGCGGTTATGCGGACGCTGACCCAGCCAGCGATGACGGCCGGCCTTGCCCATGGAGGTGTTCATATGGTCGGGATTCGAAACCGCGCCCACCGTGGCGTAGCACTGACCATGGATCAGGCGCTGCTCGCCGGAGCTGAGACGCAGGGACACATAACCCTGGTCGCGACCCACGATCTGGGCATAGGCGCCAGCCGAGCGAGCGATCGCCCCGCCCTTGCCAATCTTCATCTCGATGTTGTGCACGATGGTGCCCACCGGGATGTTCGACAGCGGCATGGCGTTGCCAGGCTTCACGTCCACCTGGTTGCCCGCAACCACTTCGTCGCCAGCGGAGAGACGCTGCGGCGCAATGATATAGGCCTGCTCGCCATCCGCATAACGGATGAGGGCGATGAAGGAGGTGCGGTTCGGGTCATACTCGAGCCGCTCGACCTTCGCCGGCATATCGCTCTTGCGACGCTTGAAGTCGATGATGCGATAGGTCTGCTTGTGCCCGCCGCCACGGAAACGAACCGTGATGCGGCCGGTGTTGTTGCGGCCGCCCTTCTGGCTCTTGCCTTCGGTAAGCGACTTGACCGGCTTGCCCTTGTGGAGCTCGCTGCGGTCGACGATCACCAATTGCCTTAGGCCAGGAGTGATCGGCTTGAATGTTTTAAGCGCCATGGTCTTGATCCTCGACCTTGCCTCAGACCCCGGTCGTCACGTCGATCTTGTGGCCCTCAGCGAGGGTCACGACCGCTTTCTTGACGTCCGATTGAGTCCCGCGGGTGCCGCGGAAGAACTTTGTCTTGCCCTTGCGGACGAGCGTGTTGACGCTTTCCACCTTGACGTCGAAGAGCCGTTCCACGGCCGCCTTGATCTGCGGCTTGGTGGCGTCCCGGCTCACCTTGAAGACGACCTTATTCTGCTCGGAAGCAAGGGTCGCTTTTTCGGTGATCACAGGAGCGACGATCACATCGAAGTGGCGCGTATCAGCGAAGCGCGAAGCCTGGCTCATTTGAATCGCGCCTCCAGCGCTTCGAGGGCCGCCTTAGTCAGCACGAGCTTCTCGCGGCGAATGATGTCGTAGACGTTGATGCCTTCGATAGGCAGCACGTCAACCTTCGGAATGCTGCGGGCGGCAAGGCGGAAGTTGTCGTTGGGCTCCGATCCATCGATGATCAGGGCGGAAGCGAAACCAAGCTTGTCGAACTGGGCGCGCAGCGCCTTGGTCTTGGGCTCGGCGAAAGCCGCGTCCTGCCAGATGATCAGCTCGCCGCTCTTAGCCTTCACCGAGAGCGCGTGGCGCAAGGCCAGAGCGCGAACCTTCTTGGGCAGGTCATGGGCATGGCTGCGCACGACCGGGCCGAAGGCGCGTCCGCCGCCGCGGAACTGGGCGACGCGCGCCGAGCCGTGACGGGCGCCGCCGGTGCCCTTCTGCTTGTACATCTTCTTGCCGGTGCGCGCGATGTCCGCACGGTTCTTCACCGCATGGGTGCCAGCGCGACGCTTGGCGAGTTGATAGCGGATCATGCGCGCGATGAGATCCTCGCGCGGCTCAAGGCCGAAGATGTCGTCCTGGAGCTCGACCGAACCGGCCGACGATCCGTCGAGTGACGTGATGTCGATCTTCACAGCTCAACCCTCCTGGTTGGATTCAGCGGCGGCCTCGACGGCGCCCTTGACCCGGAACTTGCCAGGCATGGGGACATCCTTCGGAAGCGCCTTCTTGATGGCGTCGCGGATGAAGATCCAGCCGCCTGCAGCGCCGGGAACGGCGCCCTCGACGAGGACCAACCCGCGCTCGACGTCGGTCTGCACGACGCGCAGATTCAGCGTTGTCACGCGATCCACACCCATGTGACCGGCCATCTTCTTGTTCTTGAAGGTCTTTCCGGGATCCTGACGACCACCGGTAGAACCATGGGAACGATGCGACAGAGAAACGCCGTGGGTGGCGCGAAGACCACCGAAGTTCCAGCGCTTCATGGGGCCAGCGAAGCCCTTGCCCAGCGTGGTGCCGGTGACATCGACGAACTGACCGGGGACATAGTGATCCGCAGTGATTTCGGCGCCAACGGGGAGGAATGTATCCTCACCAACGGGGAACTCGGCCAACTTCAACTTCGGCTCGACTTCCGCACGAGCAAAACGCTCACGCTCGGCCTTGCCGACGTTCTTGACCTTGGCGCGCCCGATGCCGAGCTGCAAGGCCATATAGCCGTTCTTATCCTGAGTCTTGTGCGCGACGACCTGACAACCGTCGATTTTCAAGACCGTGACCGGAACATGTACGCCCTCGTCCGTAAAGACGCGCGACATGCCGACCTTCTGTGCGATGACACCTGACCGCATGTTTCTATCCTTAAGGGCACATTCGGAAAGAGGTG
>CAMDOY010000403.1 GCA_945903655.1 Rhizobium sp. Q54
AGCGCCAGGCAGGGAACCAGCCTAGCCCCCAAGCGCTTAACACTTCGGCTGCACAGGACCGCAGCCGGAGCTGCGCCCTATGCTTTACAAATCAAGTCTGGCGACCTGTCGCGCCTCTGACCGAGCGGGAGCGCACTGACATGCGCGTCGCCGATCTGCGCTCGGGCAAAAGCCATGGGGATGAAAACTTCCCCGTGGCCTCGCTGCTGCTGGCGCCCGAACATCGCAAACCCATTCTCGCTTTCTATCATTTCGCCCGTGCGGCTGATGATGTGGCGGACCATCCCTCTCTGGCGTCTGCCGACAAGCTCACGATGCTGGATGGACTGGAGGCGGGCCTTGATGGCGCGGCGCACGAGGACGCGGAAGCTGTCGAGCTGCGAGCGGCGCTGGCGCAAAGAGGCCTGTCAGATGGTCACGCGCGCGCCCTGCTGCAGGCCTTCCGGCAAGACGCCACCGTCAACCGCTACCATAGCTGGCTCGAGCTGATGGACTATTGCGCCTATTCGGCCATGCCGGTGGGGCGCTTTGTGCTTGATGTGCATGGGGAGCCGCGCGCCGCCCGCACCGCCTCGGACGCCATCTGCGCGGCGCTGCAGATCATCAACCACCTGCAGGACTGCGCGCTGGATTACCGACAGCTGGATCGCGTCTATCTGCCCCTCGACATGCTCAGACGCGAAGGCGCCTGCGTTGAAGACCTTGGCCAGGCCCGCGCCAGCCAGGGGCTGCGAAGCTGCATTCAAATGCTCGCTGACCGCGCCGACCGCCTGCTCGACACTGGCGAAAACTTCGCAACGCATGTGCGCAATCTGCGCCTTGCACGCGAGATCGCCGTCATCATCGCGCTGGCGCGCAACAACGCCGCGAGGCTGCGCGTGGAAGATCCGCTGCAGGGCGGCGGCAGGACGCGCAAGCCGCAGGCGCTCTTCATCACCCTCGCCACGCTCCTGCGCTCCCTGACGCGGGGCACGCCCACCATGCAGGGAAGGACGCTTGATGATGCAGGCGCATGAAGCGGCGTCCCCTTCTCAAAATATCGCCCTTCCCAGGATCGCTGCGGGCAGTTCATTTTACACGGCCATGCGCATTCTGCCGAAGGAGCGGCGCAACGCCGTCATGGCCATTTACGCCTTCTGCCGCGCGGTGGATGATATCGCCGACGACTGGACAGCGCCCCGCACCCCGCGCCTGCTGGCGCTGCAGACATGGGGCGATCACATCGATCATATCTTTGCGCGCGGACAGGCGCCCGACCTGCGCTGGCTGAGCGACCCCATTCGCGCCTACAAGCTGGCGCGCAGCGACTTCCATGATGTCATCGAGGGGATGATCATGGATGTGGAAAATGACATTCGCGCGCCGAGCCTCAAGACGCTCGACACATATTGCGACTATGTCGCAAGCGCCGTAGGGCGCCTGACAGCGCCGATCTTCGGCCTGCCTGCGCAAAGCGGGGTCGATCTCGCGCATCACCTGGGGCGCGCGCTGCAATTGACCAATATCCTGCGCGACATCGATGAAGACGCCGCCATGGGCCGCATCTATCTGCCGCGCGAAATGCTGAGCGAAGCGGGCCTGCACGGCGCCATCGACCCCGCGCAGATCGCGCGCCATGATCTGACACTCGCCTGCGAACCCCTCGTGCAACTGGCCCGGCAACATTTCATGGCGGCGCGCGCGATCATGCGCATCAGGCCACGCGAGGAAACACGCGCGCCGCTGCTGATGGCCGATGTCTATGAACCCATGCTCGGCGCCATGATGGAGCGCGGCTTCGATCCGCCGCGCAGGCCCATCAAGCGCAGCAACCTGCGCATGCTCCTGCTCATGCTGGGAAGCAAACTGCGGTGAGGCCTGCCAATATTCATATCATCGGCGCGGGCCTTGCAGGCTTATCTGCGGCGGTCGAGCTTGCCACCACGGGCGCTCGGATCTTTGTGCATGAATCCGCCAAAGTTGCAGGTGGCCGCTGCCGCTCCTATTTCGATCCGCAACTGGGCATGGAGATCGACAACGGCAACCATCTTCTGTTGTCCGGCAATGCGCATGCGCTGAAATATATCCGGAAGATTGGCTCGGAAGATCGCCTAACTCAAGCGCCGGAAGCGCGCTTCCCCTTCGTGGATCTGCGCAGTGGCCGACGCTGGACCATTGCGCCCTCGCGGGGCCCCCTGCCCCTGTGGCTGTTCTCGGGCGACCGGCGGGCGCCCGGCGCCAATCTGCGGGACCACATGAATATGCTGAAACTGATATGGACAAGCGGAGACGCGCCCATCGCCGAGCGCGTTGATTGCCATGGCGCACTTTATGAAAATCTGACGCGTCCCTTTCTGCTGGCAGCCCTCAACACCGATCCCGCCATAGCCTCAAGCGCGCTGGCGCGTCAGATCATGCGCGAAACCCTCGCGAAAGGCGCGGCGGCGTGCCGACCTATCATCGCACACGAAGGCTTGAGCAAAGCTTTTATCGAGCCCGCGCTGGATTATCTTCAAAAGCGAAACGTCAGCGTGGATCTGTCGAAACGCCTGCGCGCCCTCACCTTCGATGGAGGCCGGGTAACGACACTGCATTTTGACGATCACAGTATAGACCTCACGCAGGACGACATGGTGATTGCAGCCGTGCCCCCCAACATAGCAGCTTCACTTGTTCCCGGCCTTTCAACGCCCGACGCCTTCAATGCCATTGTGAACGTCCATTTCGCGATTACGCCGCCCACGGGCATGCCGTTCATGACGGGAATCGTGGGCGCGACAAGCGAGTGGCTCTTCGCTTATCGCGACCGGCTTTCGGTGACGATCAGCGCGGCGAACCATCTTCTCAAGCGACCGCTTGAGGATCTAGCCAAAGAGATCTGGCGCGAAGTGGCGCAGATCGCTGGCGTCGATGCGCCCCTGCCGCCCTGGCGCATCCTGCGTGAAAAACGCGCCACCTTCGCCGCAACGCCAGACCAAAACCGCAGACGCCCCGGCGTGCGCACCGCATATGCGAACCTCCTGCTGGCGGGCGACTGGACCGCCACAGGCCTGCCCGCAACCATTGAAGGCGCCATCACATCCGGCGTGATCGCTGCAGCAGAGGCGCAGATGCAACTTCAACAAAGGAAGATATCAACCCATGCAAATCATGGATAATAAAATATTGCAGCAAGGGACTGTCGTTGATGATGCGCTCGATGACGCGATCGCCCGCGCACGCGATGGCCTGCTGCAGACGCAAAAGCCAGACGGACATTTCATCTTCGAACTCGAAGCGGATGCGACCATCCCTGCTGAATATATATTAATGGTGCATTATCTCGGCGAAGAGCCCAATCATGCGCTCGAACAGAAGATGGCGGCCTATCTGCGGCGCATCCAGGGCGTGCATGGGGGCTGGCCGCTCCATCATCAGGGCGCCTTTGACATGAGCGCCAGCGTCAAGGCCTATTTCGCCCTGAAGATGGCGGGCGACCCCGTCAACGCCAGCCATATGCGCAGGGCCCGCGCCGCAATCCTCAGCAATGGCGGCGCGGCGCGCAGCAATGTCTTCACGCGCATATTGCTGGCCCTTTATGGCGAGATGCCCT